>DASZCV010000116.1:0-3831 GCA_035942755.1 Thermoleophilaceae bacterium | reverse complement strand
TCGGTTGACCAACGACGTGCAGGCCCTCGACCACCTGGTCAACGACGGCATCGTGACCCTCTTCGCGTCCACGCTGACCCTGCTCGGAACCGCCGGGATCCTCGTTGCGCTCGACCCTCAGCTGGCCCTGGTCACGTTCGCGGTCTTCCCCGTCCTGCTGCTCGGAAGCGTGGCCTTCCGGATCGCCTCGGCCGGCGCCTACCGCCAGACGCGGGAGCGGATCGCGGCCGTGACCGCCTACCTCCAGGAGGCGCTCTCCGGAATCCGGATCGTGCGCGGATTCGGCCAGGAGGGCCGCCACGAGCGTCGGTTCGCGGAGATGAACGACGCAAACCGCGACGCCAACATGCGAACGGTGGTGCTGAACACCGCCTACTTCCCGTCCGTCGAGCTGCTCTCGGCGGTGGCCACCGCGGCCATCCTGCTCTACGGGGGAAACCAGGTGATCGACGGCGCGGTCACGGTAGGTGTGCTCGCGTCGTTCGTCTTCTACCTGCAGAGCTTCTTCGACCCGATCCAGCAGCTCTCACACCTCTACACCACCTACCAGAGCGGCATGGCGGCCCTCGACAAGATCTTCCTGCTGCTGGACGAGGAGCCCGACCTCCGTGACGCCCCGGACGCGATCGAGCTGCCGCGCGGTCGGGGTGAGATCCGCTTCGAGGGCGTCGACTTCTCCTACCGCGCACCGGCGTCCGAGGAGGGAGCGGGCTCGCCAGCCCGTGAGGAGGTGCTCGCGCTGGCGGATATCTCGCTCGTGATCCCACCCGGGCAGACGGTGGCGCTCGTGGGCTCCTCGGGTGCGGGCAAGTCCACCCTCGCCAAGCTTGTGGCGCGGTTCTACGACCCCACGCGAGGTCGGGTCCTCGTGGACGGGCACGACCTACGCCAAGTCACCGAGCACTCCCTGCGCTCCCGGCTCGGGATCGTTCCGCAGGAGGGCTACCTGTTCTCGGGCACGATCCGCGACAACATCGCCTTCGGCCGGCCGGAGGCCTCGACCGGGGAGATCGAGGCTGCAGCCCGCGCCGTGGGCGCCCACGAGTTCATCGAAGCGCTACCCGGCGGCTATGACGCCGAGGTGGGTGAGCGGGGCGGTCACCTCTCGGCCGGGCAACGCCAGCTCGTGGCCTTCGCCCGCGCGGCCGCGGCGGATCCCCGCATCCTGATCCTCGACGAGGCCACCTCGAACGTGGACGTGCACACCGAGGCCCGCATCGAGCAGGGGCTGCGGCGCCTGCTGGCGGGCCGGACCGCGATCGTGATCGCACACCGCCTTTCCACCATCCGCGACGCCGGCAGGATCGTGGTGCTCGACAACGGCCGGATCGCCGAGCAGGGCACACACGAGGAGCTGCTCGCCGCTGGCGGCGCATACGCACGGCTCTACCGGGACTGGGCCGAGCAGGCGGCGGCCTGAGCCGCGCCCGCGTGGGTCAGTGGACCCCGCTGCTGCGGCCGCCGTAGCCGCCCGGCCGCTTGCCTGAGTTCCCGCTGCTCTCCGGTCCCTTGCCTGACCCGCTGCCGCCGTCGCGGGAGTCGTCGGGCGCTCCGGAGTCATCGCTGCGGGTGCGAGACCCACCGCCCGCGACGGCGACCTTGCCGGTCATGCCCCGCTCCTCGTGATCCGCGATCGGGCAGTACCACTTGTAGGTCCCGGGGCGCGAGAGATCTGCCTTGAGGGTGACGCTGAAGCCCGGCGCGATGGGCTCTGTCTCGACCTCTCCGCGGGGCCCTTCGACCTCGAGTGCGTGGGTCACCTTGCCGGCGTTCTGCACATCGAAGCGAACCACGCCGGCCTTGGCGATACGCGGATTCGCCGGATCGATCCGGTACTCGGTCTCCTTGACCTTGACGGTCGAGCTCGCGGGACCCCTTGGCGCGGTGGTCGCGCTGGTGGACGTCGTGCCGGTGGTGCCGGTCGTGCCGGTGGTGGTGGTGCCGCCTCCGCTCTGCTCGACGCTTCCCTCGCGGTCCTCGCCGCAGGCGGCCGGTGCCGCGGCGAGCGCAACGGCAAAACAGACCAGTGGGAGGCGACGCATGCGCACGCCGCCCACCCTAATGGTCATCCCGGTTCGACGGGATCACGTGGAGCGGAGAAGGCGAGGGGGCCACCATGGACTCGAGGAGAAGCTGCGGGGCAGGGACTTGAACCCCGATTTCACGGTCCAGAGCCGTGCGAATTGCCCATTATTCGACCCCGCACGGAGAGTGCGTTGCGGGGAGGATACAAGGGCACATGGGCGAGTAGGTGGATCGCCACACCCGCGGCCTCCCCCTCGCCGAACCTTCCGCGACCGCGCGCCGGCGCAAGCTCAGGGAACAGGAGCAAGCGTCACGTCCGGATCGGCCAGCGCGCGAGGGTCGGGTCTGCTGCCCGCGGCGATGAGGCGGCGGGCGTGCTCGAGGTCCTGGGACCGGCCCACCGTGAGCGCCGCCGTGACCTTGCCGCCGTCGAGGTAGAACGCCGTGAACTCGCCGCCCTCGAGGGATCCGCGGATCACGGGCTCGCCCGAACCGGAGCCCACGTACTCCAGCGAGGCCCAGTCGGCGAGGTCGGCGAAGAAGTAGGGGAGCACGTCGTGGGGCACGTCGCGTCCGAGCATGTTCAGCGCCGCCGTCCGACCGTGCTGCTGGGCCACGTCCCAGTGCTCCGCGCGCAGGTGGCCACCCTGCAGCGGGCTGTCGTATTCGCACATGTCGCCGGCGGCGTAGATGCCCGCAGCGGAGGTCTCGAGTCGTGAGGAGCACTTCACCCCCCCGCGTTCACCGAGCTCGAGCCCGGCGGCGCGCGCGAGCATCACGTCAGGCATCACCCCCGCGCCGATCACCACGCAGTCGCAGTCGAGCTCTAGGCCGCCCTTCGTGACCACCCGGCCCACCCGGCCCTCGGCCCCCTCGAAACGCTCGAGCTCGTCGCGACCGTGCACCGTCACTCCATGCTCTGCCAGCACCCGCGCGAAGAAGCCGCCGACCTCACGGCCGAACTGACGCTCGAAGGTGACCTCCTCCTGCATCAGGATCGTGCATTCGCACCCGAAGGCGGCGACGAGAGAGGCAGCCACCTCGCATCCGATGTAGCTGCCTCCGATCAGCACCACGCCCGAGGCCTGCTCGGCGTCCGCACGGATGGCATCTGCGTTGCCGAAGGCGCGGAGGTAGTGGATGCCGTCGAGGTCGCCTCCCGCGGCGCGCAGCCTGCGCACGATCGCGCCCGTGGCGATGAGCGCGGTCCCGAAGCGCACCTCCTCCTTGTTCGAGAGCGTCGCGATCCGCTCGCCCGGATCGAGCTTCATCACGCTCGTGCGGGTGAGCAACTCGACCGCCTGCTCCTCCCACCAGCGCGGCGGGTGGACCAGGGCGGAGGCCCGGTCCTCCGTTCCCTGCAGGTAGCCCTTCGAGAGGGGCGGGCGGTGATAGGGCGGGTCGAGCTCACGACCGACGACGAGGACCGACCCGTCGGCCCCTTCCTCGCGCAGGGTCTGCGCGCACGCGGCGGTGGCCAGGCCGCCCCCGATCAGCAGGTGGTCGACCGCTCGCGGGGCCACGATCACACGTTGGCGGGCGCGATGAAGCTGCGGGTGACGGTCTCCTCGAGGCCCATGTCAAGCACCAACAGCACCTCGTCGCCCGCGTGCATGACCGACTCCCCGGTGGGCACGAAGCCGCCCCGGTCCCTGAGGATCGAGATCACGAGCGACCCGTCGGGGAGACCGAGGTCCTTGACCTTCGCGCCGTCGGCCGCCGCGCCCTCACCGACGTCCATCTCGATGATCTCGAGCCGCTCCTCTTTCAGGTCGATCAGATGGACCAGGCCGTACTTGGGCACCT
>DASZCV010000115.1:0-2808 GCA_035942755.1 Thermoleophilaceae bacterium | reverse complement strand
GCGCTCAGTGGGGTGTTTCGTGCTCATGCGCCACCTCGCTACCCGCGAAGAGGAACTAGAACATCGTGCATCGACTGGCGCGCGGGCGACTGCGGTGTTCATTCGAGGGCAGTCAAATTAGAGTCCCGCACCCGCCCACTTCCAGGAGGATCGATGTCTGCAAACACGTCCCTGATCCACGGGGCCGACTTCGTGTCGCTGCCCACGCGCGCCCTCGCGGCCGCGATGACGTTCTACGGCGAGACGCTTGGCCTGCCGCGTTCCATGTACATCGAGGGCAAGCCGTTCGCCGAGTTCGAGACGGGCAGCCTGACGCTCAGTGTCATCGAATCCGAGAGGATGGGCCTGGGGTACGCGCCCAACCGCAATCCCCTGGCGCTACGCGTCGACGATGTGGCGGCTGCGCGTGCCGCATACGAGTCCAGCGGGGTCGCCTTCGCCGGCGAGACGCTCGACACCGGCGTGTGCCATATGGCGTTCTTCTCCGATCCTGACGGAAACGCGCTCATGCTCCACCACCGTTACGCGCCGCGCGAACCGCAGGCGTAGGGCGCCTCGCCAGCCGCAACTGCCGGCGTTGCCTACTTACTCCCACTCGATGGTTCCGGGGGGCTTTGACGTGACGTCCAGCACCACCCGGTTGACCTGCCGGATCTCGTTGATCATCCGCGAGGCGATCCGCTCCAGAAGGTCATAGGGCAGCCGCGCCCAGTCGGCGGTCATCGCATCGTCGCTGGTGACCGCTCGGATGACGACGACGTAGCCGTAGGTGCGCTCGTCGCCCTGAACACCAACCGTGCGGAGGTCACCCGGCAGCACGCAGAAGGACTGCCACAGCTCGCGGTAGAGGCCCGCGCCGCGGATCTCTTCCTGAAGGACGTAATCGGCGTCGCGCAAGATCGCGAGCCGCTCCCTGGTGACCTCTCCACCCACGATCCTGATTCCCAGGCCCGGACCCGGGAACGGCTGACGCCACACGAGCCGGTCGGGAAGGCCGAGCTCGAGCCCAACCCGGCGCACCTCGTCCTTGAACAGCGCGCGCAGCGGTTCCACCAGCTCGAACTCGAGGTCCTCCGGCAGGCCGCCCACGTTGTGATGAGACTTGATGATGGCGGCCCCCGTGCCCCCACCGGACTCGATCACGTCCGAATACAGGGTGCCCTGCACGAGGTACCTCGGGTCCCCGAGCTTCAGCGCCTCCTCCTCGAAGACCCGGATGAACTCCTCGCCGATGACCTTGCGCTTGGCCTCGGGCTCGCTCACTCCCGCAAGCCGCTCGAGGAAGCGGTCCTGAGCCTCGACCGCGACGAGCGGCACCTTGAACGTGTCGCGAAAGGCGGCGATGACCTGATCGCCCTCGTTCTTGCGCATGAGGCCGTGATCGACGAACACGCATGTGAGCTGGTCGCCGACGGCGCGGTGCACGAGCAGGGCGGCAACAGAGGAGTCAACCCCGCCGGACAGGCCACAGATCACGTGCCCATCTCCCACCTGCTCGCGGATGAGGCGGATCTGCTCGTCGACCACCGAGGCGGCGTCCCACGACATATCGCACCCACAGATGTCATCGAGGAAGCGGGTCAGGATCTGAGTCCCGTACGGCGTGTGGACCACCTCGGGGTGGAACTGGATGCCATAGAGCGCCCGGGAGGTGTCCTCGAAGGCGGCCACCGGTGACTCGCTGGAGGACGCCAGCGCGGCAGCGCCCGGCGGCGGCTCGAAGACGGTGTCGCGATGGCTCATCCAGCAGCTCGGCTCGGTCGGCAGCCCGTCGAGCAGCCGGCCGTGCTCCTTGACGGTCAGCTGCGACCTCCCGAACTCCCCGACCTCGGCGGCCTCGACGCGGCCACCGAGCTGGAGCACCATCGCCTGCATCCCGTAACAGATGCCGAGCACGGGGACCCCAAGCTCCAGCAGCTGGGGGCGAAGCGCCGGAGCCCCGGGTGCGTAGACCGAGGCGGGGCCGCCCGAGAGGATGAGCCCGCGCGGGCGGCGAGCGCGGATCTCCTCGAGAGCGGCGTGATGGGGCAGCAGCTCGCTGAAGACCCCGCACTCACGCACTCGCCTGGCGATCAGCTGCGAGTACTGACCCCCGAAGTCGAGCACCAGCACCTCGTCATTGATCGCGGCCGTCTCCGAGGGCGGCTCGGACACCTCTACCGCGCGCGCCTCCACGACCTACTCGACGAGGCGCGGGTCGGCTGCAGCGGGATGTGAGCCGTTCGTGACGCCGTCCGCCGCGGGTGCGGCCCGGGCCGCCGACTGGGCTCCCATGCCGATGGCCTGGTCGCGCTGAAGCTGCTTGCCCTCGGTCTGCAGCGAGGGCGCCACCATCACCTCGGCGCGGTGGAAGGAGGGGATGTCCTCATAGCCGCAGGTTGCCATCGAGGTGCGCAGGCTGCCCATGAGGTTGAAGGTGCCGTCGTTCTCGTGTGCGGGCCCCAGCAGGATCTGCTCGAGCGTGCCGTTCTGGGTGGTCCGCACCCTGGCGCCCCGCGGGAGGTCGGGGTGGAAGGTGGCCATTCCCCAGTGGTAGCCGTGCCCCGGCGCCTCGTAGGCGCGGGCAAGGGGAGAGCCGATCATCACGCCGTCCGCCCCGCAGGCGAACGCCTTCGAGATGTCGCCGCCGTTGCGCATGCCCCCGTCGGCTATGACCTTGACGTACTCGCCGGTCTCGAGCATGTGCTGCGACCGCGCGCCCGCGACGTCGGCGATGGCGGTGGCCTGGGGCACGCCGACGCCGAGCACGCCGCGCGTGGTGCACGCGGCGCCGGGGCCCACGCCCACGAGGACGGCCTGCGCTCCGGT
>DASZCV010000114.1:0-1651 GCA_035942755.1 Thermoleophilaceae bacterium | reverse complement strand
ACCTGGGAGTAGACGTCCTGGCTGTCCGCCGTCTCGATGGTCATCCGGGCGAACTCTTCCGCCTCCTCATAGCGCTCCTGAGCGAACATGGACCGGGCCAGGAATGCCGTCACCGTGGTGAGCCAGCTGCTCTCGCCCATCTGGCGGAGTGCCTCGTACCCCGGGCGCAGCTCCCGCTCGGCTGCCACCGGGTCACCGGCGGTCAGCTCCACCCAGCCGCCGAACTGAGCGGCAGGCCCGGCGATCCAGAACTGGAGCCCGAGGTCCGCGAACGCCTCCTTGGCGGCGGCGAGGGTCATCCGTGCCGCCTCGATGTCGTCAGCCATGGCTTCGAGTGCGGCCCTGATCAGCAGGACCGTGCCCTCCACCTTCCGGTCACCCTCGGCCCGGTCGAGGATCTCCTGGCACTGCCGGATACCCTCCGGCGCCGGCGTCGGTCCGGCGAAGAGCGGAAGGGGCAGCCAGGACAGGCTCTCGAGCTCCTGGCGGCGATCCCCGGCCAGACGGGCGAACTGTGCGGACCGGTCCATCGCCTCGCCGGTGGCGGCGTAGCGGCAGGCGCTGAGCTCTATCAAACTCAGCAGCCGCCAGCTGTGGGCCAGACCGAGATGGTCGTCGAGCTCCTCGAAGACCGGAATGGCCCGCTCGACTTCCGTCCGGGCCGCCTCGACCCACCCTTCCGGCTGGGTGAAGAGCCGCTGTGTCGTCTGGACCAGGACGACGTGAGCGAGCACGGCGCGCTCTCCTCGCTCGGTGGCCTCAGCGAGCGCCTGATCGAGGGTGGCCCCCGCCCGCTCCAGGTCTCCGGTCATCATCAGCGCCTCGCTGAGGGTCGGGAGCTCGGCCAGCCGGATCGGATCGTCGGGGCCGAGGAGGTTCACCGCCCGGGAGAGCAGGTTCGCGGCGGCAACCATGTCCCCGCGCGAAAAGGCCTTGCGGCCGGCGCGGGCCAGGTAACTGCCGGCGCGATCAGCCAGTCGCCGACTGTGCCGGTCGTGGGGGTGCAGTTCGGCGCCTAGCCGGTGGGCGCGCTCGAGGTGGTACCCGAGGACCTCCTCGCTCTCTCCCGCCCGCTCGGTCTGGGGCGTTCGCTCCAACCAGTCGGCGAACTGTTCGTGAAGGCGGGCCCGGGCCTCCTTCGACATCGAGTTGTAGGTCGCCTCCCGGACGAGCGCATGCTCGAAGACGAGGCTGTCCTCGCCGGTGCTCGCCGTGCGGAGGAACCCCTTGGCGATCAGGCGGGCGAGCGCTTCGCCCACCTGCTGCTGATTGGCCGCGGCGCCGAGCTGCAGGAGCGGGCGGCGGTCGAACTCGGTGCCTATGACCGCGGCCACGTCGATCACCTGACGATCACCGGGTTCGAGGGCATCCACCCGGCTGACCAGCAGGGACTGAAGGGTCAGCGGCAAGGTCACATCCTGCAGCGGCACGGAAGGCACCCAGCCCCCCGGGGTGCGCCGTATCAGGCGGTCGTCGATGAGCATGGACACCATCTCCTGCAGGTAGAGAGGGTTGCCCTGCGCAGCCTCGATGAGGCGATTCCACGCCCGCTCCGGCGCGGTGTCGGACTCCAGCAGGATGCCGACCAGGGCGGCGCTGTCGGCTTCCGACAACGGCGACAGGTCGATCCGCGAGCCGCTCTCTCCCCAGC
>DASZCV010000113.1:0-6747 GCA_035942755.1 Thermoleophilaceae bacterium | reverse complement strand
GGCCGCGACAGCGTGGTGGCAGACCGGGGCGACCGGGTCGCGCGCGACTGCGAGCGGGTGGCAAGGCGGGGTTAGCTCGACCTTCGCGGGCATGCCCTGCCCGTGGTAACTTCGAGACACGGGCATACACATGTACGTGATAACGTACGAGCGATGCAGGCCGCGGTCGAGAACGGACGTGCCCCCGGCGGGTTCGGCACGCGCGTCAGGGCGCTGCGCGACGGTATGGGGCTATCTCTGAGGGACCTCGCCGAGCGCAGCGGCGTCTCGGCCCCGATGCTCTCGCAGGTCGAGCGCGGGGAGACCAGCCCCACGCTCGCCGTGGCGGAACGGATCGCGGGCGGCATGGAGCTCACGCTCTCACAGTTGCTGCGCCTGGACGACGCCGACGGGGTGTCGGTGGTGCGGGCGCACGAGCGACGTCGCGGGGGCCGGCGCCGCGGGCATCGCTACGAGGTGCTCACACCGCCGCTCCCGGGACTCCGCGCCGAGGTCACGGTCCATACGCTGGCGCCCGGGTGTGCCACCGGCGGCGAGGACGACCCGCCGATCCACGAGCCCGGGGCGCGCGAGACGGCGGTCGTGCTCGACGGACGGCTCTCCCTCATATGCGGCGGGGTGCCGCACGACCTTCAGACGGGCGACGCCGTGACCTTCGAAGCTGACCTACCCCACCATTTCGACAATCCGGGTGATGTGGACGGCCGTTTCATGGCCGTCATCGCCGCCGGTTTGAGGAGATCCTGATGCCGAAGAGCCTGTTCGACAAGATCTGGGAGGCGCACGAGGTAGCCGACTCCCTGCTTTACATCGACCTGCACCTCGTGCACGAGGTCACCTCGCCGCAAGCCTTCGAGTCGCTGCGCCTCGCGGGGCGAACCGTGCGCAGGCCCGACCGCACGCTCGCCACGGCCGACCACAACGTGCCCACCGACGGCTCGAAGGTGGCGGCGCAGATCGCCGACCAACTCTCGCGCGTGCAGGTCGAGACCCTCGAGCGAAACTGCGCCGAGTTCGGCGTTCCGGTCCACTCGATCGGCTCGGCGCGCCAGGGCATCGTGCATGTGATCGGCCCGGAAATGGGGGTCACCCAGCCCGGCATGACGATCGTGTGCGGGGACTCCCATACCTCCACCCACGGCGCGTTCGGTGCAATCGCCTTCGGCATCGGCACGAGCGAGGTCGAGCACGTGCTGGCCACCCAGACGCTGCAGCAGCGCAAGCCGAAGTCGATGCTCATCCGCTACGAGGGTGCGCTCGGCTACGGCGTGACCGCCAAGGACCTGATTCTCGGCACCATCGGACGTATCGGGGTCGATGGCGGCGTCGGCCACGTGATCGAGTACTCGGGACCTCCGATCGAGGGGCTCTCGATGGAGGGGCGCATGACCGTGTGCAACATGACGATCGAGGGAGGTGGGCGCGCGGGGATGATCGCCCCCGACGACACCACCTTCGAGTGGGTCGAGGGTCGCGAGGCCGCCCCCGACCCCCTGCCCGTCGATGAATGGCGGAAGCTGCGCTCCGAGGAGGGAGCGGTCTTCGACAAGGAGGTGGTGATCGATGCCTCCGCGCTCTCGCCACAGGTCACATGGGGCACCACCCCGAGCATGGTCACCGATGTGACCTCCTCCGTGCCGGATCCCGCCAGCGAAGGAGACGAGCGGGCCCTCGAGTACATGGCGCTCGAGCCCGGGACGCCCGTCCAGGACATCCGGCTGGACCGGGTGTTCATCGGTTCGTGCACGAACTCTAGGATCGGCGACCTGAGGGAGGCCGCCGAGGTGGTGAGGGGCAGGCGGGTGGCCGCGAGCGTCGGCGCCATGGTGGTGCCCGGCTCACAGCAGGTGGCGGCCCAGGCAGAGCGTGAGGGCCTCGACCGGGTCTTCCGTGAGGCGGGCTTCGACTGGCGCTCGGCCGGCTGCTCCATGTGCCTGGGGATGAACCCGGACACGCTAGCCCCCGGCGAGCGCTGCGCCTCCACCTCCAACCGCAACTTCGAGGGCCGTCAGGGCCGCGGGGGGCGCACCCACCTCGTGAGCCCCAAGATGGCGGCTGCTGCGGCGGTCGAGGGGCACTTCGTGGACATCAGGGACTGGAGCAGCTGATGGACGCCATCCGGGTCATAGAGGGCGCCGTGTCTGTGCTCGACCGCGCCGACGTGGACACCGACCAGATCATCCCGAAGCAGTTCCTCAAGCGCGTCGAGCGCACGGGCTTCGGCGAGTTCCTCTTCTACGACTGGGCGAAGGAGCCGGGGTGGAGCCTGGAGGCCGCTCCCATCCTGGCCGCCGGCCGCAACTTCGGGTGTGGATCCTCCCGCGAGCACGCGCCGTGGGCGCTCGAGGACTACGGCTTCAAGGCCATCGTCGCACCTAGCTTCGCCGACATCTTCTTCTCGAACTGCACGAAGATCGGCCTGCTGCCGGTGGTTCTGAGCGAGGACGAGGTGCGCGGGGTGATGGCGGCCGGCCGCGCGCGCATCGACCTCGAGTCCCAGACCGTGACGTATTGGAATGCGAAGGATTCGACATCCTTGCCAAATCCTTCTCGGGATGCGAAGGATTCGGCATCCTTGCCAAATCCTTCCCGGGGTGCTTGCGGGGAGTCGACCGCCACCTTCGAGATCGACCAGGAGATCAAGCGCCGCCTCCTGAACGGGCTGGACGACATCGGCGTGACGCTTCAATCGGCGGACGCCATCGCCGCCTACGAGCGCGACCGTGAACGCGCCGGTCCGGTGACGGTCGGCCGGTGAGCGAGGCGGCGGCCCCCCGCGACTGGGACGCCGACACCTACGACCGTGTCTCCGCGCCGCAGGTCGAGTGGGCGGAGGCGGTGCTCGACCGCCTCGAGCTCGCCGGCCACGAGACCGTTCTCGACGCCGGCTGTGGCTCGGGCCGGGTCACGCGCATGCTGCTGGAGCGGCTGCCGCGGGGCAGGGTGGTGGCTGTGGACGCCGCACCGTCGATGGTGGCGAGGGCCAGGCAGGCGCTCCCTGCCGACCGTGTGACGGTGATCGCTGCCGACCTCGCCGAGCTCGAGCTGGAGCAGCCGGTGGACGCGATCTTCTCGAACGCCGTCTTTCACTGGGTTCCCGACCACGAGCGCCTGTTCACCTGCATGTACGCCGCTTCGCGCCCGGGTGGGCGGCTCGTCGCGCAGTGCGGAGGGCAGGGAAACGTCGAGCGCTTCCACACCGTGGTCCGCGCGGTGGGCGAGCAAGCACCCTTCGCACCCGATCTCGCCGGGTGGACCGGCCCTTGGAACTTCGCCTCCCCAGAGGACACCGTCGAGCGACTCGAGCGCGCGGGCTTCGCGGAGGTCGAGGTGTGGCGTGAGCCCCATCCGGTCGTGCCGGAGTACACCGAGGAGTATCTGCGCACCGTCTGCCTCGGTCACCACCTCGAGCGCCTGCCCGCCGAGCTTCGCGAGTCCTTCGTGAGCGCCGTGGCAGCCCGTTGCGGCCGCCCGCTGGAGCTCGACTACGTGCGCCTCAACATCACGGCAAGGCGCCCCGCGCCAATTGCGCAGTCAAGCTAGGCGCGTCCGCTAGCTTTTGCCAGGTGAGGAGCTTGCGGACCTCCGTTGTCCTTGTCGCTGCGCTCGTGGTGGCGGCGCTCCTGCCAACGAGCGCGCCGGCGTGGGCCCCGGCCTCGTCGGCAACCATCAGACCAGGTACACAGACCTTCACGAACGGAGGTCAGTGCACGGCCAACTTCATCTTCACGGGCGCGAGTGGCACCTACATCGGCCAGGCTGCCCACTGCGCGGGCACCGGTGGTGCCACGGAGACGGACGGCTGCTACTCGGACTCGTTGCCCCTCGGCACACAGGTAAGGGTCACCGGCGCGAGCCGGCCCGGCACGCTCGCCTACAGCTCCTGGATCGCGATGCGGGCGGCCGGCGAGACCGATCCCGACATCTGCGCCTACAACGACTTCGCGCTCGTCAAGCTCGACCCCGCCGACGTCGGCAAGGTGAATCCGTCCGTGCCCGGCTTCGGCGGCCCGACCGGCGTGGGCGGCCCGAGCGCCCGCCGCGCCACGGTCTTCTCGTGGGGCAACTCCTCCCTTCGAGCCGGCGTCAGGGCGTTCAGTCCCAAGCAGGGGCTCGTGGTGGGCACCGAGGGCGACGGCTGGAGCCGCACGGTCTACACAGTCACGCCAGGCGTGCCGGGCGATTCCGGCAGCGGCTTCCTCAGCGTCACGGGGGAGGCCATCGGCGTGTTGAGCACGGTCGCCGTCTTGCCACTCCCGCTCTCCAACGGAGTCGGGGACCTCGGCCGGGAGCTCGAGTACGCCAACAGCAAGGGATTCGCCGTGACCTTGGTGCCCGGCAGGGAACCGTTCCGGCCCGAGCTGCCCAGAGCCATCCTCGGGTCCTGACGGACTCGGACACTCCCGCCCGGCGCGGCTACGGGTACGGTTGCGCACCGTGCCCCTGATCGTGACGCTGCCCGGCGACGGGATCGGACCCGAGATCACCCGTGCCGCCCGGCAGCTGCTCGACGCCGTCGGAGACTTCGAGTACGACGAGCGCCTCATCGGGGGCGCTTCCATCGACGCCCACGGCAGCGCCCTCACCGAGGAGGTGCTGGAGGCCTGCCGGCGGGCGGACGCGGTGCTGCTCGCTGCCGTGGGAGGACCCAAGTGGGACGCCGCCGTGGCAGAGGACCCCACCGCGCCGCGACCGGAGCAGGGGCTTCTCGGCCTGCGCAAGGGCCTCGGCCTGTTCGCCAACCTGCGGCCGGTGCGCCCCTCGCCCGCGCTCCTCGACGCCAGCCCGCTCAAGCGCGAGCGGATCGAGGGCACCGACCTGCTGGTGGTGCGCGAGCTCACCGGCGGGATCTACTTCGGCGAGTCGGGCCGCGACGGCGACACGGCGCACGACGACTGCGCCTACAGCGTCTCGGAGATCGAGCGGATCGCGCGGGTGGCCTTCCGGTCGGCGCGCACCAGGGTCACGAGCGTGGACAAGGCCAACGTGCTCGAGACCTCCCGCCTCTGGCGCGAGACGGTGACGCGCGTGCGCGCGGAGGAGTTCGCAGACGTGCCCTTGGATCACCTGCTGGTGGACAACGCCGCCATGCAACTCGTGTCGAGGCCGGCGGACTTCGACGTGATCGTCACCGAGAACCTCTTCGGGGACATCCTGAGCGACGAGGCCGCGATGCTCACGGGGTCGCTCGGCATGCTCCCGAGCGCCTCGATCGGAGCTGACGGACCCGGTCTGTTCGAGCCCGTCCACGGCTCCGCACCCGACATCGCCGGCACCGGAAAGGCAAACCCGCTGGCCATGTTCGGGTCGGTGGCGCTCATGCTCCGCCACGGACTTGGTTTGGAGGATGCCGCGGCTGGCGTAGAATCGGCGGTGGACCGCGCACTCGAGGGGGGTCTGCTGACCCCCGACCTCGGTGGCGAGGCCGGCACGGAGGAGGCCACGAGGGCCGTCCTCGCAAACCTCTGAAAGGGGGCGCACGTGAGCACCGCGGATCTCATCTGGATGAACGGCGAGTTCGTCGCATGGGAGGACGCCAAGGTGCACGTACTCACCCACGCGCTCCACTACGGCACCGGCGTGTTCGAGGGCGTGCGCGCGTACGAGACCGATCGCGGGCCGGCGGTCTTCCGGCACGACGACCACCTCGACAGGCTCGAGGCCTCGGCCAAGCTCTTCTACATGGACATGCCGTTCTCGAAGGAGCAGCTCAGGGCGGCCACACACGAGCTCATCGCGCGCAACGGTCTACGCAGCTGCTACATCCGCCCGCTGGTCTTCCGCGGTCACGGGCCGATGGGGCTCGACCCGGAGGACAATCCCGTGGAGGCGATGATCGCCGTCTGGGAGTGGGGGGCCTACCTGGGCGAGGAGGGCAAGCGCAACGGCATCCGCGCCAAGGTCTCCTCGTGGCGGCGCATCTCGCCCGATTCGCTGGTGCCGCACGCCAAGGCGAGCGGCCAGTACCTCAACTCGGTGCTGGCCAAGATCGAGTCCAGGCGCGGCGGGTACGAGGAGGCGATCCTGCTCGACGATCACGGCCACGTCTGCGAGGGCACCGGCGAGAACGTGTTCATGGTCAAGGACGGGGTGCTGGCAACTCCGCCCCAGACGGCAAGCATCCTCAACGGGATCAGCCGCGCGTCGATAATGGAGATCGCGCGCGACCTTGGCCAGACGGTCATCGAGCGAGACATCGCGCGTGCGGAGCTGACCCTGGCCGACGAGGTGTTCCTCGTCGGAACGGCCGCGGAGCTGACCCCGGTCCGCGAGATCGACGACATCGCGATCGGGCCCCCCGGGAAGGTCACGAAGGCGATCGCGACCGTCTACGACGACGCGCTGCACGGCCGCGCGGAGCGATACGCCAAATGGCTCGACCCGGTGCCGGTACCATCCAAGGCGTGAACGCCGGCCACTGTCAAGCAGCGGTGCTACCCGCAGGCAGCGCCGTGAGCGAGCGAATTACGGACGCGCCGGCTCTCGCCTAGCGAGCCGGCGCACCGCATCCGCAGCGCTCCTCGAGGCATCGCAGAAAGGCGAGTTTCCATCATGGCCGAGCAGGTCTCTCTCTACGACACCACACTCAGAGACGGGATGCAGGGCGAGGGCATGTCGCTCTCCGTGGACGAGAAGGTGCGCGTCGCGCACGCGCTGGACGACCTCGGCGTCCAGGTGATCGAGGCCGGGTTCCCCAGCTCGAACCCCAAGGAGCAGGCGCTGTTCGACGTGCTCGCGGGAGAGACC
>DASZCV010000112.1:0-7765 GCA_035942755.1 Thermoleophilaceae bacterium | reverse complement strand
CGGTCACACCGTCGTCGAGCGCGACATCGCCCGCGCCGAGCTGATCCTCGCCGACGAGGTGTTCCTCGTCGGGACGGCCGCCGAGCTCACACCCGTCCGGGAGATCGACGACATCGTGGTCGGCCCGCCCGGCGAGGTCACGCAGGGGATCGCCGGCGTCTATGACGACGCGCTGCACGGCCGGGTCGAGCGATACGGCAAGTGGCTAGACCTGGTGCCGGTACCATCCAAGGCGTGAACGCCGGTGACTGTCAAAGGGCGGCACGAGCCGCGGGCAGCGCCCTGAGCGAGCGAATTACGGACGCGCCGGCTCTCGCCTAGCGAGCCGGCGCACCGCATCCGCAGCGCTCCTCGAGGTATCGCAGAAAGGCGTTTTCCACCATGGCCGAGCAGGTCTTCCTCTACGACACGACACTCAGGGACGGGATGCAGGGCGAGGGTATGTCGCTCTCCGTCGACGAGAAGGTGCGCGTCGCGCACGCGCTCGACGACCTCGGCGTCCAGGTGATCGAGGCCGGGTTCCCCAGCTCGAACCCCAAGGAGCAGGCGCTGTTCGACGTGCTCGCGGGAGAGACCTTCGAGCATGCCGAGATCGCTGCGTTCGGGATGACGCGCCGCAAGGGCGCGGCTGCTCCCTACGACCAGGCGATGCAGGTGCTGGCCGGGTGCTTCGCTCCGATCTGCACGCTGGTGGGCAAGACCTGGTCCCTGCACCTGCAGAAGGTCACGCGCGTGGACCCGGAGGAGAACGTGCAGATGATCGCCGAGTCGGTGGCGTTCCTGCACGCAGTCGGAAAGCGGGTCTTCTACGACGCCGAGCACTTCTTCGACGCATATGCAGATGATCCGGCCTACGCCCTCGCGTGCCTGCGGGCGGCCGTGGATGCGGGCGCAGAGAACGTGACCCTGTGCGACACCAACGGGGCCACGCTGCCCTCGGCGGTGTCCGCCGCCACCTCGCGCGTGGTCGCCGAGCTGGGCGAGCACGTGCAGGTTGGTATCCACACCCACGACGACGCCGGCTGCGGCGTGGCCAACTCGCTGGTGGCGGTCGAGGCCGGCGCGCGTCTCGTGCAGGGCACGATGAACGGGTACGGCGAGCGGTGCGGCAACGCCAATCTCACGACGATCCTCCCCGACCTGCAGCTCAAGCTCGGCTTCGACTGCGTGCCGCCCGAGCTGCTGGCCCGGCTCACCGAGACCGCGCACCTAGTGGACGAGCTCTGCAACGTGAGCCCCAACGGCAACCAGCCCTACGTGGGCGCCAACGCGTTCACGCACAAGGGCGGGATGCACGTGGCCGGCGTCAACCGCGATGCGCGCACCTTCGAGCACATCGACCCGGCGGATGTGGGCGCCGACCGTCGAATGCTGATCTCAGAGCTCTCGGGCAAGGGCACCGTGCAGGCCCGCGCCGACGTGACCGAGGTGGACCTCGATGACGAGATGGCCGGTCGCGTGGTCGAGCGCGTGAAGGAGCTCGAGCACCGGGGCTACCACCTCGAGGCGGCAGACGGCACGTTCGACCTGCTGATCCGGCGCGAGACGGGGGAGTACCAGCCTCTCTTCCAGCTCGAGTCGTGGCGGGTGATCGTGGAGAAGCGCCAGGACGGCAAGGTCGAGACCGAGGCCACGATCAAGATCTGGGTCGATGGGGAGCGCTACGTTCGCACCGCCGAGGGAAATGGCCCGGTGAACGCGCTCGACACGGCGCTGCGCGATGCCATCGGCCAGACGTATCCGCACCTGAGGGGAATCGAGCTCGCCAACTTCAAGGTGCGGATCCTCGACGAGCGCAAGGGCACCGGCGCTGTCACGCGCGTGCTGCTCGACGCCACCGACGGCCACGACACGTGGGGCTCGATCGGTGTGTCGGAGAACATCATCGAGGCCAGCTGGGAGGCGCTGGTGGACTCCCTCGAGGCGGGGATGCTGCCGGCACGGGCAGAGCGCGTACATGCCGGCCCGGCCGCCGGGGACCGCGGGTGAGCGACGAGCCGATCCCGCTCGCGCGCCCGCAGGTGGGCGCCCGCGAGGAGGAAGAGCTGCTCGAGGCGCTTCGCTCGCGCCGGCTCTCGCTTGGCCCCAGGCTCGCCCACTTCGAGGCGGCACTCGGCCGATATCTCGGCTGCTCGCACGTGTCCGCCGTCTCCAGCGGCACGGCTGCCCTTCACCTCTGCGTCCGGGCCGCCGGGGTGGCGGCGGGCGACGAGGTGCTCACCACGCCCTTCAGCTTCGTGTCCTCCGCCAACTGCCTGCTCTACGAGGGCGCCACCCCCGTCTTCTGCGACATCGACCCAAGTACGCTCAACATGGACCCGGACGCGGCCGCCGCGGCGGTCACCGATCGCACCAGCGGACTGCTGCCGGTCCACATCTTCGGCTACCCCGCGGATCTGCCCGCATTCGAGCGACTGGCACTCCAGCGCGGGCTGTGGATCGTGGAGGACGCCTGCGAGGCGCTCGGGGCGGTTCATGCGGACGGCACGGCCGTGGGCGCCCGCGGTCATCTCGCCACGTTCGGCTTCTACCCTAACAAGCAGCTCACCACCGGAGAGGGCGGAGCGGTGATCAGCCCGTCCGCCGAGCTGAAGGAGCGGATCGACAGCGAGCGCAACCAGGGGCGCTCACCGGACATGGGTTGGCTCGATCACGACCGGCTGGGCTTCAACTACCGGCTCTCGGACCTCGCCTGCGCGCTCGGACTGGCCCAGCTCGAGCGGCTGGGTGAGACGATCGACGCGAGGGCTCGGATCGCCGCGCTCTACGAGGAGGCGCTGGCGGACGTCGAGGGCCTCGCGCTCCCGTGCCGCGACAGCGGGGGGAATCGGCGCAGCTGGTTCGTCTACGTGGTCCAGCTCCCCTCCGGGGTGGATCGCGACGCCGCCATCCGCGCGCTCCGGGCGCGCGGCGTGGACTCCAAGCCCTATCTCCCCGCCATCCACCTGCTGAGCTTCTACCGCGAGCGCTTTGGCCACCGCGAGGGGGAGTTTCCGGTCTGCGAGGACGTTTCCCGCCGCTCCCTGGCCCTGCCCTTCTTCCCCGAGCTGACCGCCTCACAGGTCGAGCGCGTGGCCATGGGGCTGGCCGAGGTGCTCGAGACGGCCCGGAGCACGCAGCAGCCCGGCTGAGGGCCCGACCCGGCCCTCCGTGTCCCTTCTAGAGCCCCTTCAGCAGCAGCACACCCCCCGGCAGGCCGCCACGACCCGGTGTCCGGTCGAGCTCCCTGAAGCCCGCGCCTGTGTAGAGGGCCAGTGCGGCGTGGTTGTCCTGCCACGTGTCGAGCGCCACTGCGCCGAGCCCGAGCTCCCGGGCGCGGTGCTCGGCCTGGGCCAGCAGGGCGCACGCCACGCCACGGCGGCGAAAGGGCTCGGCGGTGGCAAGCGAGTCCACATAGAAGCACGACTCGGGCGGCCCGGCGCCGGTGCGGCCGCCGGCGTGGTAGATCCGCACCGCGCCCGGCCAGCGCCACGGTGGGATGTTACGGAGGGTGGTGCGCAGGAACGCGTGCGCGCGCGGGGTCCACTCTGCGAATGGCATCGCGGCCATCGCCCCGGCCGTCTGGTCATCGAGCTCGGCCACCCAGACCACCTCCCCGCTGGCGGTGTTGCCCTCCCGCTCGAGGGCCCGGACGATCGTGCGCTCCGCAAGCTCGCGTGAGCCCGCGTAACGGTCGTAGAGACCGCCAGAGCTCTCGTACAGGATCGGCGCCACGGCGGGGGAGTCACCCGCGCGGTATCGCCGCACCTGCGGCTGCCCTTGCACCTTCGCAATCCTAGGGCGTCCACTCGGCCGTGCCCCACGTCGCGGCGCTCGTACACTGCCCGGCCATGCCCCGCTTCTCCGAGCCGCAGGATCCCCTCTTTCAGGCGCTCAACTCGTCGATCCCCTTCGACTTCCGCCTCGCTCCGTACGACCTCGAGCAGTCGTTCGCCCATGCGCGGATGCTCGCCCGCTCGGGCATCATCGCGGAGGCCGATCTCGAGGACATCGAGCGCGGCCTCGAGCAGGTCCGCGCGGAGGTGGATGAGGATCGCTTCGAGATCCACCCCGCCGATGAGGACGTCCACATGGCGATCGAGCGCCGGCTGACGGAGATCGTGGGCGACGCCGGCGCCAAGCTGCACACCGCCCGGTCGCGCAACGACCAGGTGGCCACCGACGTGGCCATGCTCGTGCGCGCCCACTCCCTGGGAGCCAAGGATCTGCTGACCCGATTGATGGAGACGATCGTCGGGCTGGCCGAGCGCCACCTCGACTGGCCGATGCCCGGCTACACGCACCTCCAGCGAGCGCAGCCGGTCTATCTCTCCCATCACCTGCTCGCCTACTTCTGGAAGTTCCGGCGCGACCGTCAGCGCTTCAACTTCTGCATGAACGCCACGGACGACCTGCCGCTCGGCGCGGGCGCGATGGCAGGGGTCAACTTCGACACCGGACGCATGTTCGTCGCCCAGGAGCTCGGCTTCGGCGGGATCGCGGAGAACTCGATCGACGCAGTCTCGAATCGCGACTTCGTGCTCGACTACCTGTCGGCGGCGGCCACGTGCGCCACGCATCTCTCACAGCTGGGAGCCGAGATCGTGACCTGGTCGAGCCAGGAGTTCGGCTTCTGCCAGGTTGCCGACCGCTTCGCGTCGGGCTCCAGCCTGATGCCCCAGAAGAAGAACCCCGATGCCGCCGAGCTGCTGCGCGCCAAGGCGCCGCGTGTGGCTGGGCGCCTGCTCACGATGCACGGCGTGCTCCATGGGCTGCCGCTCACATACAACAAGGACCTTCAGGAGGACAAGGAGCAGCTCTTCGACGCGGTGGACACCGTGGAGCTGTGCCTGGGCGTGGCCGCCGAGATGCTGTCGAGCATCTCCTTCGACCGCGACCGCCTCGCCGCCGCCGCAACCGACGAGCTGCTCGCCGCCACGGACGTGGCGGACCTCCTCGTCAAGCGTGGCGTGCCGTTTCGCACGGCGCACGGGATCGTCGGCGGGCTGGTGCGGGGCGCTCTCGAACGGGGCAAGGCGCTGTCCGAGCTCTCCGAGGCCGAGCTCGAGGCGCTGGCACCCGCCCTTCGCGATCCGGACGCCGACCCGCCGTACGGTGAGTTCTTCGATCTGCTCCACCAGGGCGCGTGGCTCGAGTCGAAGGTCTCCGAGGGCGGCACGTCCCTGCGCCGCGTCCGGGAGCAGCTCGCGGAGGCACGACGCCTCCTCGGAGACGGGCCGGGCCGGAAGTGAGCGGCGCGGCCGCTCTAGCGCCCACCGACACGGACTTCTATGCCCGGCCGGTCCTGGATGTCGCGCGCGACCTCGTGGGGTGCGTGCTCTCACACGCGGGAGCCTCGGGGCGGATCGTCGAGACCGAGGCCTATCACGAGTCAGAGCCGGCCTGCCATGCATTCGCGGGTCTCACCGTCCGTACGAGCGTCCTCTTCGGACCTCCGGGTAACGCCTACGTCTACCGGTCCTACGGCATCCACGCGCTGGTGAACGCGGTCTGCGAGCGCGAGGGAGTTGGGGCGGCCGTGCTCATCCGGGCGCTCGAGCCGCTTGAGGGGCTCGACCTGATGCGCGCCCGCAGGCGCCTCGAGCGCGCCGAGGACCTCTGCTCCGGTCCGGGCAAGCTCAGCCAGGCGCTCGGTATCGGCCTCGCGCTCAACGGAACGCCTCTCGGCGATCCGATCGAGATCCTCGCGGCCGGAGGAGGCGCGGAGGGGCCGCGACTCCTCAGCGGTGGCCGCATCGGCATCACCAAGGCCACGGAGCTGCCGTGGCGCTTCTGCGATCCCTCGAGTCGATGCGTGTCCCGCCCTTGGCCCGCCGCCATGCGAAGCGGTCGCGCCCCGAACGTCCCTGCGAACGTCGGTTAATCAGGGGCGGCTGCACCAGGAGCGGCTCCGGTGCCGCCTCCGCCACCTCCCGTCGGTGGGGCGGGGGCAGCCGGTTGTTGCGGCGCCGGCTGTGGGGTCGGCGCGGGCGCCTGGGGCCTTGCGGGCTGTCGCGGCGGGGCCGGCGGCTCGGGTTGCGGCGGCGCTGGCGCCTCAGAGTCCCCCTCGCTCTGGGACGGCGCTGTGCTCTGACCCTGGGGCACCACCGGCGCGGCGGGGGCGGGCGGGAGTAGCCCGTCCTGCGAGCCGTCCTGCTCCTCGTCGTCGTTCTCACCGTTCTCCTCCTGGCGTCGCTCGCGCACCTCGATCCAGGCCCGCATGAAGTCGTGCCAGATCTCGGTCGGGTAGGTCCCGCCGGCCACCGGGCTCCCGCCGTACTCGGTCTTCATGTACCTGAGCTTGTCGGCGTAGCCCACCCAGACGGCAACGGTGAGCTCCTTGTTGAAGCCCACGAACCACGCGTCGCCGTAGTTCTCGGTGGTGCCGGTCTTGCCCGCCGCAAACTCACCGATCTGGGCGGCCTTGCCGGTGCCTCCCTCGATCACCCCCACGAGTAGCTGGTGTGCGGTCTCGCCCACCGCCACGGGGAAGACGCGCTTCCTGACCGGCTCGTTCCTGTGGTTGCGCCCACCGCCCTGCACCCTCTCGATCGCCACCGGGCCGCTGCCACTGCGGGTGGTGTCGAGCGTGCCTGACACACGCACGCCCTTGTTGGCGATCGTCGAGTAGGCGTAGGCCAGCTCGAGCGGCGTCAGGCCCTCCGCCAGCCCACCGAGCGTCATCGCCGGATTGGTCGACACCTTCGTCCTGACGCCCATCGCCCGCGCAAGCTGGGCGATCCGCTTGGTGCCCACTTTCAGGCCGAGCTCCGCGTACACGGAGTTGTCCGATCGGGCCGTGGCGGAGCGCAGGGAGGCGATCCCGGCATAGGAGTCCTCGTAGTTGTTCACCTCGAACCGGGCGCCCCCTCCGTTCGGTACGGGGAAGGTCTTCTTCTGGGAAGCGAAGGTGGCATCGGGGCTAACGCCGTCCTGCAGTGCGCGGATCAGCGTGAAGGGCTTGAATGCCGAGCCGGGCTGGCGCTGGCCGTTTGTGGCGATGTTGAATGGCCTCCGCGCGAAGTCCTCTCCGCCCACCATCGCCTTGACCTCGCCGGTCTTGTTCTCGATCGCCACCAGGGAGGAGCTCGGTCCCACGCCGGTGAGCCGGCGCGAGATGGCCTGTTCGGCCGCCGTCTGCAGCTCGGGGTCGAGCGTGGTCTTTATCCTCAGCCCGCCGGTGAACACCGCCGGAGCCTTGTAGCGCTCCACCAGCTGCTGGGTGAGCCAGCTCGTGAAGTACGGCTGTTCGGAGTCGGGCTGGGGCGCGGAGACGTCGCTCTCGCTCGGCAGCGTCTCGGCCAGAGCCTCGCGATACTCCGCGCGCGAGATCATGTCCTGATCCACCATCCGCTGCAGGACGAGGTCCCGCCGCTGCTTGGCACGGATCGGGTTCTGCACCGGGTCGTAGAGGCTCGGCGATGCGATCAGGCCGGCCAGCAGGGCGGACTGCGCGGGGGACACCGTGCGAGCCCGGATCTCCCGCTGGCCACCAGGGTTCTCGTCCCCGTCGGCGGCGCCGAAGTAGGTCCGCACGGCCGCCTCGACCCCGTAGGCGCCGTTTCCGAAGTACACGCTGTTGAGGTACTGGGTCAGCACCTTCTGCTTCGTCCACTTTCGCTCCAGGTGGTAGGCGAGCGCCGCCTCCCGAAGCTTCTGGAAGACGGAGCGGTCCGCCTGCGCGGCAAGCGCGTTCTTCACGAACTGCTGGGTGATCGTCGACCCGCCCTGTGCCGCCCTCTTCTGCCGGATGTCCTGGACGAACGCCCGTCCGATGCCCTTGTAG
>DASZCV010000111.1:0-8618 GCA_035942755.1 Thermoleophilaceae bacterium | reverse complement strand
CACGGGGGATGCGCATTCTGGGACTGCCCGGGCGCCCGGTGTCGATGGATGAGCTGCAGGCCGCCTCGGCGGTCGGCCAGGGACGCCTCTACCGCGCCTACGACGACCTGCTCGCCGAGCGGGGGGTGCCGACCGCCCAGGTCCTGCTCACCTTCTTCGACATGTCGGCGCGCACGCACTACGTGAATGTGCGCCACACGCTGCGCAAGCTGCTCGAGTGGAACCTCGTGCCGGTGATCAACGAGAACGACACGACGACCACGGATGAGATCTCCTTCGGCGACAACGACTACCTCGCCGCTCAGGTGGCGATCCTGCTGGGCGCCGGAAGGCTCGTGCTGCTGACCGACATCGACGGCCTCTACACGGCTGACCCGTCGCGGCACGGGGATGCCGAGCTGATCACCGACGTGCGATCGATCGAGCAGCTGGAGGGCCTCGACATCGGGCTGTCGGCCTCTCCTCTCGGCTCCGGCGGCATGCGCTCGAAGGTGGTGGCGGGAGAGATGGCTGCCGCCGCGGGAATCGCCGCCGGCATCGCCAACGGCACCGACAGGGAGGCGATGCGGGCGGCGATGGCCGGCGAGCGGGTCGGCACAACCTTCCATCCCCACACCGGCAGGGTGTCGAGCTTCAAGCTCTGGCTCCGGTATGCAAAGCCCACCCGGGGCAGCCTCGAGGTGGACGAGGGCGCCGAGCGCGCGCTGCGCGAGCGGGGCACGAGCCTGCTGCCGGTAGGGATAGTGGACGTGGCCGGCGACTTCCGCGCCGGGGACGCCGTGGAGGTGCGCGCCGCGCGCGGCAAGGCCCGTCCGATCGGAAAGGGAATCGTGAACTACTCCGCAACCGAGCTGCGCGAGATACGGGGCCTGAAGTCGGACGCGGTGCGCGAGCGGATGCCGCGCGCCGCCGCCGAGGCGGTCCACCGCGACTACTTCGTGCTCGAATAGGCCCGCATCCGGCCCTGGGCTGGACAGGGGGGACTCCGCTTCGCCGGCTGCCGCGCTACTCGGCCTTAAGCGAGTGCCGGGTCGTTCGAGAGCTCGAGGACGCGCCGGGCAAGTGCGTGGAGCACCTTGCGCTCGACACTGGGATTGCGGTCGAGCAGGCTACGGAAGTCCTGACCCGTGAGAACGAAGAAGCGAAGCGGCGTCTTCGCCCGCACCGTGGCCACGCGGGGGCTGTTCTCGAGCAACGAGATCTCGCCGAAGAAGTCGCCCTTGCTGTCGGTGGCAAGGTGCTTGCCTCGCCGCGTGACCTCTGCTTCCCCCTCGATGATCACGAAGAACTCCTGCCCGATCTCTCCCTCGCGGCAAAGCACCTTGCCCTCCGGCACCTCAACGTCCTCGGTCACCCTCGCCAGCTCTACGAGCTCCTTGCGCGAAAGGCCCTCGAAGAGCGGGATCCGCTTCAGCGCCTCCACCTTCGTGTCTTGGGCAAACAGCCGCACGGTGAGCTCACCCTACCCGCGGTTGAACGGGATGCCAAGCAGACGTAGGGCCTGACATCTCACTCTCGCCGGCGGCGATCGATGCTGTCCGCAAGTGGCGGGAGCCGGCGAGCGGATGTACGTTGAACGAGCGACGCCCGGGCGCGGGGTCCGGACGGAAGCGTCACGATCGGGGGTGTCGTCCTACATGCACCGGAGGAGTATCGGCATCGCGACGCTCGTCGCGACCGTGGCCCTAGTCCAGGCTGCGGGCGCCCACGCCGCGGAGCTGGTGGCCGAGGCCGGTAAGGAGTCCCTGGTGGTGGCCGGGCAGGGGGAGGTGACGGCCTTCACGGTGGAGTTGCACGCGGAGGGGAAGATCAACTGTGGCGCGCACGACCGCCACCCGGTGCTTGCCTTGGTCGAGACCTCATACTCGATCGTGGCCGGTACCGTGAGCAACGGAGGCCGCCCGAGCGAGCCGCAGCGGTTCTTCCGGGCCGGGACGGCCCAGCCGCCGCCCAAGGGAGGCTGCCCGGTCTCATGGGCTACTCGTCCGGACCCGTACCGGATCGAGGCCTCCGTCTCGATCTCCCGGGACACGCCTCCGGGCGACTACCCCGTTGTCCTGAGAACCGCGATCGTCGGTAGATCCGGCGACCTCTCCGACGACGAGCCGACCACGATCGCCGTCCGCGTGCCCAAGCGTGAGGAGCCGGCCGGTCCGCCGCCCCTGCTCGCGCCTCCCGCGGAAGCGAGGATTTCGCCCGCGCCGCTGCAAGACGGCGGTCTTCCCCCGCCGCGGGAGAACCTCAGTGTGAACCTCCTTCCTGTTCAGGGGAGGGTCCTCGTGCGCTACCCCGGATCGCCGAACCTCGTGCTCCTGGAGCGGGCGGTCCAGGTGCCCGTGGGCAGCAAGATCGACACCACCGCCGGACGAGTGGAGTTGGTATCGGACAAGGATGGCAAGGGAGGACTGCAGAGCGCCACCTTCTGGAACGGCCGCTTTGCTGTCGGGTACACCCGCGTGGCCGCCGCGCGCGGTCGAGAGCGGCGCTCTCGCCGGCGCGCCTCTCGGCCGATCACCGAGCTCACCTTGGCGAAGGCGTGTGGCCGGCGGGCCGGCGTAGCCTCGGCCACCCGCGGGCAGCCGCGTGCCCGGGCCGATCGCCGCGCCAGGCGGCGCGGCCTCTTCGGCCGTGGCCGGGGGCGTTTCCGCACCCGCGGAAGCCACGGTGCAGGCACCGTGCGCGGAACCTACTGGTACAGCGAGGACCGCTGTGGCTCGACGTTCTTCCGGGTCTATACCGGAGTGGTCGAGGTACGCGACTTCTCGAGGCACCGGACGGTGAGGTTGCGGCGCAAGCAGTCCTACCTCGCCCGGTCGCGACGCTCGAAGAGTGACTGACCTGCGCTCGGCGGCGAGCCGCTGATGACCGGGAGCCGAAAGCGCCGCCTGCGGGTGCTGCTTCTCCTCGGCTCCGGGATCCTCGCCGCCCTGGTGGCGGGTCTGGCCGGCGTGTCGGGGGCCACCGACCAGCTGGAGCTCGACACGGTCGATGCCCGCTTCGAGATCCGTGGCACCAGGTCGGCGCCGGACGACGTGGTCATCGTTGCCATCGACGACGTGACCTTCAACGAGCTGAACGAGCGCTGGCCCTTCCGGCGCTCGTTGCATGCGCGCGCCGTAGACCGCCTGCGCGAGTACGACGCAAAGGTGATCGCGTACGACGTGCAGTTCACCGAGCCGACCGAGCCCGACGAGGATGACGCCCTCATCGAGTCACTACGCCGCTCGGGTCGCGCGGTGCTCTCGACCACCGAGGTCGACGACGCCGGACGCTCGAAGGTGCTCGGAGGCGGCGAGGCGGTGGAGTACGCGCGCGCGCTCGACGCCGATGCGACGCTGCGGGCTGACGAGGGAGGGGTCTTCCGGAGCTTCCCGTACCGCCCCCAGGGCCTGCGCGGATTCGCTGTGGCAAGCGCCGAGCGGGCGAACGGTCACCGCGTGGACCCGGGCAAATTCGAGGACGATGCGGCTTGGATCGACTACGCGGGACCGCCGCGAACCGTGCGGCGGATCTCGTTCTCACGGCTCGTCCGCGGACAGGTCGACGAGAGGTCGATCCGGGGCAAGATCGCCGTGGTGGGGGCCACCGCGCCGTCGCTGCAGGACGTCCACCCCACTCCCTTCGGGGGCGGCCAGCTCATGCCCGGGGCGGAGATCCAGGCCAACGCGATCTCAACGGTGCTGCGCGGCTTTCCGCTGAAGGAGACGCCAACCCCCGTCGGCACGTTGCTCGTCGGGCTGATGGCGATGGCGGCTCCTCTAACGGGTCTGCGACTCAAGCCACTGCTCAATTTCGCTTTCGCGCTCTGCCTCGGCGCGGGCTTCCTCGTAGCCGCGGTGCTCGCCTTCGGCGCGGGCATGATCGTGCCTGTGGTCACGCCACTCTTGGCCTTGGCCGTCGGCGCCGTCGGCACGCTCGCCGTTCACTACTCGATGGCGGTGCTCGACCGCGAGTACGTGCGGCTCGTGTTCGCGCGCTTCGTGCCGGAGGGGGTCGTCGACCGTCTGGTGAAGGAGGCGGACGGACTGCATCTCGGCGGTGTCACCTACGACAGCACCGTGCTCTTCAGTGACATCCGCGGCTTCACCAGCTACGCGGAGGGCAAGGATCCCCAGCTGGTGCTGGCGGTGCTCAACGCCTACCACAGCCAGATGTGCGAGGCGATACTCGGGAACGGCGGCACGCTCGTCGCCTACCTCGGAGACGGGATCTTGGCCGCCTTCGGGGTGCCGCTCCCGCAAGATGACCACGCCGAGCGCGCGCTGGAGGCCGCCCGTCAGATGGTCGGCACCCATCTCGAGCGCTTCAACGAGTGGATGCGCGGCCAGGGCCTCGGCGACGGATTCCGGATGGGCGTCGGTCTCAACAGCGGGCCGGTCACGGGCGGGAACATCGGGTCCGAGCGCAGACTCGAGTACACGGCGATCGGCGACACCGTGAACACGGCCTCCCGGCTCGAGGGCATGACGAAGGGCACCCCGCACCAGGTCTTGGTGTCGGAGACCACCTACAGGCGACTTCCATCCACGCCCGAGGACCTCGTCTTCTACAAGGAAGTCGAGGTGCGTGGTCGGGTGGCGCCCGTCAAGGTGTACGGGCTCGTCGAATCGCTCGACGAAGGCCAAGCGGCACGCGAGGCTCCGGCGTTTCAGGACGCGTCAAGAATTGAGCCACTTCGGGCAGCCACCGCTGAAGGCGACGCGGCGAGGTGAAGCTCTTTTCTCCATCCGGCGTCGTGCTGGCGGGGGTGGCTTCGACACCAACCGGCCCCCGGGCAGGCTCCGATCAGCGGTGCCATGCCGTGCCTCCCTGTCGGTAGGCTTGGCACGTGGCCACCACCGTCGCTACCACCACCGAGGTGTGCCTCGCGGCGCGCGAGGCGTCCCGCGTGCTGGCCACGCTCGGTGCCGAGGTGAAGAACGTCGCCCTCGAGGCGATGGCGGCTGCCCTGGAGGGCCGCGCCGGCGAGATCCTCGAGGCGAATGCGCTCGACATGCAGGCCGGCGAGGGCAAGGGCCTGAGCAGCTCGTTGCTCGACCGGCTGAGGCTGGACGAGGCGCGGCTCGCGGCCATGGCCTCCGACGTGCGCGCCGTTGCCGCACTGCCCGACCCGGTGGGAGAGACGATTGAGGAGCGGCGGCTCGGGAACGGTCTCCACCTGCGACGTGTGCGGGTACCCCTCGGCGTCGTTGCCGTGGTTTACGAGGCGCGGCCGAACGTGACGATCGACTGCTCCGCCTTGTGCCTCAAGTCGGGCAACGCGATCGTGCTGCGAGGATCTTCCACGGCTGCCAACTCGAACGCGGTGCTGGCCCACGTGGCCTCGGAATCGGTGGCCGCCGCCGGCATACCCCCGGAAACGATCTCGCTCATCGGCGGCGGCGACCGTGATGAGCTGCGCCAGCTCGCCACCCAGGACGGCGTGGTCGACCTGATCATCCCGCGCGGCAGCGAGCGTCTCAAGGAGGCGCTCAAGGAGCACGCCACCGTGCCCGTGATGTACGCGGCCGCGGGCAACTGCCACGTCTACGTGGACACGGGGGCGAACCTCGACGACGCGGTGGCGATCGTGCTCAACGCCAAGGTGCAGCGCCCGAGCGTGTGCAACGCCGCCGAGACGCTGCTCGTGCACTCCGACGTGGCGCCGGCCTTGCTGCCGCGGCTACTGGGCGCGCTGCGCGAGTCCGGAGTGGAGCTGCGGGTAGACGGGCGGACCCGGGCGCTCGCCGGCGACCTCGCGGGCTCCCTTGGGGAGGCCACAGAGCAGGACTGGAGCACCGAGTACCACGCGCTCATTCTCGCGGTGAAGGTGGTCGACTCCGTGGAGGAGGCGATCCGCCACGTGAATCGCTACGGCTCGGGGCACTCGGAGGCCATCGTCACGTGCTCCGAGGAGTCCGCGCAGGCCTTCACGACCGGGGTGGACGCGGCATGCGTCTACGTGAACGCCTCCACCCGCTTCACCGACGGCAGCGTGTTCGGCATGGGGGCCGAGATCGGCAACTCCACCCAGAAGCTCCACGCGCGCGGACCGATCGGCGCGCGGGAGCTCACGAGCTACAAGTTCGTGATCGAGGGCTCCGGCCAGGTGCGGGAGTAGCCCGCTGGAAATCGGCATCCTCGGCGGCGTCTTCAATCCTCCGCACCTCGGGCACCTGATCTGCGCACAGGAGGCCCATGCGGAGCTGGCGCTCGACACCGTGCTCTTCGTGCCCGTGGGGCAACCGCCGCACCGCCACATAGATCGGGACCCGGGAGCGCAGGAGCGCGTGCGGCTCTGCGAGCACGCGGTGGAAGGGGACCCTCGCTTCGAGGTCTCCCGGGTCGAGGTGGACCGGCCGGGACCGTCCTTCTCGGTGGACACGCTGCGCCTGCTGCGCGAGCGCGCACCGGAGGATCGCCACACGGTCATCCTCGGCGCCGATCAGGCCTCGCGGCTACCTTCGTGGCACGAGCCGGAGGCCGTCCTGTCGCTGGCGCGGGTGGCGGTGGCCGCCCGCGAGGGGCTCGAGCGGGAGGCCGTGTTGCGCCATCTCGACGGCCTCGACGGGAGCGAGCGGATCACGTTCTTCGACATGCCGCGGATCGACGTGTCGTCCTCGCTCGTGCGAGAGCGGGTGGCCTCCGGCCGACCGATCCGCTATCTCCTAACCGACAAGGTGGCCGATCACGTCGAAGCCAAGGCCCTGTACGGGGCGTCCACAACGGTGAGCGCCGAGTGAGCGGCCGCCGGCCCGTGACGGCCGACATGGTCGATTCGATCGACTCCGTGGCCCTCGCCGACCGCATCGCCGGGATCGCGTCGGACCGAAAGGCGATCGACATCCGCGTGCTCGACCTGCGGGAGATCGTCGCCTACACCGACTTCCTCGTGATCTGCTCGGGCAACAGCGAGCGGCAGACGAAGGCCATCCACGACGCCGTCCATCAGTCCCTCAAGGACGAGCAGGGCCTGCTGCCGCGGCGCTCGGAGGGCGCAGGCGAGTCCCGCTGGATCCTGCTCGACTATCTCGACTGCGTGGTCCATATCTTCACCCCGGCGGCGCGCGAGTTCTACCGGCTCGAGAACCTCTGGGGCGAGGCGCCCGCCCGCTCTGTGGACTAACGCGGGCCGGCTGCCGGTCCTGCCTCTGGTTGCCCGGCTAGACTGCGCCCTGAAAAGCACGGGGCTATAGCTCAGCTGGTAGAGCGTTCGGCTGGCAGCCGAAAGGTCGTGGGTTCGAGTCCCACTAGCTCCATTTCGTTGCTCTGACGTGGTGTCGGGGAGGCGGCTATGACTCCCGACCCACCCAGGAGGGAAGCTCGATCTCCTCGAAGGGGTCTCGCCGCTTGCCCCGCTCCGCCGGCTCGTCCGGTCCGGCCGCCTCGGGCGGCTCCCCCCGCGCCGGCCCCCGCCTGGACCGGCTTTCGGGCGGGGCAGCGTGCGCGCCGCTCTGCTCAGCGAGGGCCCGCAGCGGGTCCCCCTCATCGCGCCCGGGTCCCACACGCAGGTCCGCCTGCATCCGCTTGTGGGCCGCCTGGACGTCTCTGAGGATGCGGTCGGCCTGGTCCTCGAGTGCCTTGCCGAGCTGGTGCAGGCCGCTCGACAGCGCGCGCGCCTCCTCCAGGACGTCAGCCGCCGCCTGTTCGGCGGCGGCCACGCGGCCTTCCACCGCGCGCCGGGTCTTCTCGCGGACCTGGGCGGCCTCTTGCCGGGCGTCACCCAAGAGTGCCTCGGCGTCCCGGCGCGCGTCATGGCCCAGGTGGATGGCCTTCTTGCGTGCCTCGGCCAGCTCCTCCTCCGCGCTTCTGCGCGCCTGCTTGACGGTCTCCTCGCCCTCACGACGCGCGGCATCGCGGATGCCGTCCCGCTCGAGCTGAGTCTCCTTGCGGATCTCCTGGGCCGCCGCCTGCGCGGCGGCCACGATCTGCTCGACCTGCTGAGCAGCCAGCTCGGAGGCGCGCCGGCCGGAATCCGCACTCATACGCGTCGATTCTGCCAAAGCGCGACGCCGATCCCCGCGCGCGGCCCGTCACGGCGGCCGGCAGGCGGGGGTAACCTCATCGCTCAATGGCCCGCTACGACCCCAGGACGATCGAGCCGAAGTGGCAGCGCATGTGGGGCGAGGAGCGCACCTGGGAGGTGGGCAACGAGCCCGACGCGCGGCCCAAGTCCTACGTGCTCGAGATGCTGCCCTACCCGTCGGGCGAGCCGCACATAGGGCACTTGAAGGTCTATTCCGTAGGAGACGCCATCGCCCACTTCCAGCGCCGCAACGGCTACCGGGTGCTGCACCCGATCGGATACGACGCCTTCGGCCTGCCGGCCGAGAACCACGCGATCAAGACCGGCCAGCACCCGCGCGAGTCCACCGAGGCCTCGATCGCGGAGTTCGGGCGCCAGTTCCGGGACTGGGGCGTGTCGATCGACTGGTCGCGCGAGTTCGGCACCCACCAGCCGGCCTACTACCGCTGGACGCAGTGGCTGTTCCTGAAGCTCTACGAGCGCGGCCTTGCCTACCGGCGGGAGGCGGCGGTGAACTGGTGCCCAAAGGACGCCACCGTGCTGGCCAACTAGCAGGTGATCGACGGCCGCTGCGAGCTGTGCGGAACGCCGGTCGAGCCGCGCAACCTGGAGC
>DASZCV010000110.1:0-8489 GCA_035942755.1 Thermoleophilaceae bacterium | reverse complement strand
GGCTATGACGGCAAATGGGCCCTTCACCCCGGTCAGATCGGGCCGATCAACGAGATCTTCACGCCGACCGAAGAAGAGCTCGCCCGAGCCGGGGACATCCTTGCCGCACTCGATCAGGCGGAGGGCGGGGGAGGGGCGGGCGCCGCCCTGCTCGACGGGGAGATGGTGGACGAGGCCAGCCGCAAGCTGGCCCTGCACGTGCTGGCGCGGGCACCGGAGCCGCGGTAGCCGAGCGGAGCGGCTTCCCACGGGGCGATAGCGTGCCCGCGCATCAGCCCGAAACTGCGCTATCCAGGTCAGCACCCCCGCCGCGCGGCGGTGGTCGGCGCCGGCTCGTTCGGAACGGCGGTCGCGCTGCTGCTCGAGCGGGCGGGACTGCGTGCGACTTTGCTCTGCCGCACTACCGAGCAGGCCGAGAAGTTGACCGCGGAGGCCGAGAACAAGCACTACCTTCCCGGCGTCGAGCTGCCGCACACGCTCAAGGTGCGGGCCTTCACAGCCCGCGACGACCAGTTCGACCGGCCGGACCTGGTGTTCCTCGCGGTGCCGTCGAAGGGCCTCGGCGAGGCGCTGGCTCAGATCGAGCGGCTGGGAGTTGCACGGACCGCCGGCGTCGTCTCGCTCGCGAAGGGCCTCGTGTGGCCGGACGGGACTCCCCCGACGGTTGCCCTCGAGCGGGTCTTCGGAGCCGAGCGCACTGCCTGCGTCGGCGGACCCGCACACGCACGGGAGATGGTCGAGACCGGTGCGGGGCTCGTGTGCGCGTCCCGCTCCGAGCCGCTGGCGCACCGGGTCGCCGAGACCTTCCAGCGCTCGGGGGTCGTGTGCGAGGTCTCAGACGACCCGGTCGGGGTGGAGCTCGCGGGCGTGGCAAAGAACGCGGCGGCGGTGGCGGTCGGAGCCACCCAGTCCCAGGGTCTCAACGCCGCCGGGATGGCGGCCGCCGACATCTTCCTCGAGGTCCTGTCGCTGGCCGAGCTCTCGGGGGGCAAGCCGCGCACGTTCGTGGGGCGCAGCGGGACCGGAGACCTCGTGGCCACCGCTCTGGCTCCAACCTCGCGCAATCGCAGCGCGGGGGAGCTGCTGGCGCACGGCGTCCCGGCCGCCGACATCCCAGGCCGGCTCGGCCAGGCGGTGGAGGCGCTCGAGACGGTGCCACTCCTGGCACGCTCGATCGAGCGCGCCGGCCTGGCGGCGCCCGTCACGTCGGCGCTCGCGAGCCTCATCGACGGTACCTTGGCGCTTGATCGCTGGATCGAGCTGGTGCGGGCCAAACAGCCGCCACCCGCAGGATTCGCCCACCCGGGGACGTGGTGGGTCCGTGCAAGGGAGTCGCTCGGGGGGCGCTTCCGGCGCGGCGCGGAGCGCTGAGACCGGCTGAGCGCCGAGACCGGCTAGTAGACTCCTTGTCATGAAGCAGGGAATCCATCCCGACTACAAAGAGGCCCACGTCCGCTGTACGTGCGGTAACGAGTTCACCACCCGCTCGACCGAGTCCGATCTGCACGTGGAGATCTGCTCGAACTGCCATCCCTTCTACACCGGCAAGCAGAAGCTGGTGGACACCGGTGGCCGCGTCGAGCGCTTCAGAAGGCGCGCCGCCAGGCGCTCAGCCGCCGGCTGAGTCGCCGCAACTAGCCGGGCGCGGCTCTGTTCCAGTGAGGGCATGTCTCGCACGTCCCTCATAGCGGTGGCGGCCTTGGCCGCGCTTCCCATCCTCGGCATGCCGGCTGCGGCCGTGCCCACCGAGAGCCTCCCGAAGCAGGCCAGCTCCCTTGCCTCGGTGCGCGTGGCCGAGTGCGCCCGTGGGCCGGCGGCTGAGAACCGGCTCGCCGTGTTCCGAGGCAGCATGCTCCGGGTGCCGGGCAGCGAGCGCATGTGGATGCGCTTCGAGCTTCAAGAGCGCGTCGGGGACAGCAGCTTCCGCACCGTGGCTGCCCCCGGGCTCGGCGTCTGGCGCAAGTCGCGTGCAGGCGTGCGCAGCTTCGCCTATCGCCAGCGCGTCCTGGCGCTTGCCGAGGGCGCGGCCTACAGGACCGTCGTGGCCTTTCGCTGGTACGGGAGGGAAGGGAAGCTCATCCGCCGAGCCAAGCGCCGCTCGGGGCCGTGCACGCAGCCGGGCCCGCTGGCCAACCTGCGCGTCAGGCGCATTGGGGACGGGTCGCCGCTCGCGGATGCGCCCGGCGCCTACCGCTACGCGGTCTACGTGGTCAACAACGGGCGGGTGCGGGCGGACGGCTTCAGCGTCAGCGTGTCGGTGGATGGGGGCGCCGCGGACACGCAGGTCGTGAGCCTCCTGCAGCCCGGCGAGGTGCGCAGGGTGTTCTTCTCCGGCCCGCCCTGCCAGGGCACCGTGACCGCTGTGGCGGACTCCAAGGACACGGTGCGGGAGGCCTTCGAGAAGGACAACTCGCTCACCTCGCCCTGCCCGTCCGCGCCCTAGTGCCCTATTGCGCCTCGCGAACCGGCGGCCCGCCGCCGATACGATGGATGCGATGAGCGCTCCCACCAAGCCGGCCGCCGCCGACGCCAACCCCGTGGCCGCACCGAGCCTCGAGGCGCCGCGCGACCTTCCCGTCGGCGGTCAGGCAGTGCTCGAGGGCGTGATGATGCGCGGCGTCTCCACATGGGCGGTGGCCGTTCGCAAGCCGACCGCCGAGGAGCTCGAGGGCGGCGAGATCGACCCCGCCAAGGGCTCACACGGGGAGATCGAGGTCACCTCCGAGCCGCTCGTGTCCCTCGTCAAGCGGCATCGGGCGCTGCGGCTCCCGGTGGTTCGCGGCGTCGTGGCGCTGGTCGAGTCGCTGAAGATCGGATTCAAGGCGCTCGGCATCTCCGCGAACGCCCAGCTGCCGCCCGGCGACGACGGTCAGAAGGAGGAGATCGGCGGCGGCACCTGGGCGGGCACCGTGGCCTTCGCGATGCTGTTCGCGATCGGCCTCTTCTTCCTGCTGCCGGCGGGGCTCACCAACGTCTTCAAGGACGACATACCCAACTCGTTCGTCTTCCTGGTCATCGAGAAGCTGATCCGGATAAGCATCTTCCTGGCCTACATCTGGCTCATCTCGCGGATGCGCGACCTGCAGCGAGTGTTCGAATACCACGGCGCCGAGCACAAGACGATCTCCTGCTACGAGGCCGGGCTCGATCTGACACCCGAGAATGCACAGCGCTTCTCTCGGCTTCATCCTCGCTGCGGCACGAGCTTTCTCCTGATCGTCATGATCGTCGCGATCTTCGTGTTCGCCCCGCTCGGGAAGCTGGACCTGCACTGGCTGCTGATCTCACGTGTGGTGGGCATCCCCCTGGTCGCGGGGCTGGCCTTCGAGGTGATCAAGCTCTTCGGCCGCAACCGGACAAAGCGCTGGGCGCGGGTGCTGATGTGGCCAGGCCTGCAGCTCCAGCGCCTGACCACCCGCGAGCCCGACCTGTCCCAGCTGGCGGTCGCCATCGTGGCACTCGATGCCGTGCTCGCCGTGGAGAACCCCGCCAATGCCACCGACGAAGACAAGATCGGCATGGAGGTCGTGGCCTGATGTTCCCGGGGGCTCCCGCCCCCGGAGCCCCGGGCCGCGCTTGACCCACGGCTCCGGTGGCAGGTCCGGGTTCGTTGAGGGCTCCAGGCCCCGCTGCGACCCCTGGCCCCTGCGGGGCCACGGTCGCGTCGTGCGCGCTATGGCCCCGCGTACCCTGTGAGGTGTGATCGAGAAGCTCGTCGAACAGATCGAGAGCCGCTTCGGCGAGCTCTCCGAGCAGCTATCCGACCCCTCCGTGATCGCCGATCGTGAGCGCTACGCCGAGGTGGGCAGGGCCTACCACGCGCTCGAGCCCGCATACGAGCTGGCGCGCCAGTGGCGGACCGCCGCCTCCGATGCGGCCGGGGCGCGGGAGATGCTGAGCGAGGACGGCGACGACCCGGAGATCCGCGAGATGCTCGAGACCTCGTCCGTCCGCCTCGAGGAGCTGAACGAGGAGATCAGGCTCGCAATGGTCGAGCCGGATCCCCACGACGACAAGAACGTGATCGTCGAGGTCCGCGCGGGCACCGGAGGCGAGGAGGCGGGGCTCTTTGCGGGCGACCTCTACCGGATGCTGCTCCGCTACGCCGAGCGCCGCGGGCTCTCGACCGAGCCGCTGTCGGTGGCGGACGGCCACTACACCTTCGCGGTCAAGGGTCGGGGTGCCTACAGCCTGTTCAAGCACGAGGGTGGCACGCACCGCGTCCAGCGGGTCCCGGAGACCGAGTCGCAGGGGCGCATCCACACCTCGACCGCCACGGTGGCGGTGCTGCCGGAGGCCGAGGAGGTGGAGGTGCAGGTCGACGAGGGCGACCTGCAGATCGATGTCTACCGCTCCTCGGGGCCCGGCGGGCAGTCGGTGAACACCACCGACTCCGCGGTCCGGATAACCCACAAGCCCACAGGACTCGTGGTGTCGATGCAGGACGAGAAGTCCCAACTTCAGAATCGCGACAAGGCGATGCGCGTCCTGCGGGCGCGCCTGTACGAACGTGAGCTGGCCGCGCAGCAGGAGGAGATGGCCGAGGACCGCCGTTCCCAGGTGGGCAGCGGTCAGCGCTCGGAGAAGATCCGCACTTACAACTTCCCTCAGGACAGGATCACCGACCACCGCGTCAAGTTGACCAAGGGGGAGGTACAGCGGGTGCTTGCAGGAGAGCTCGAGGATTTCACGGCCGCCCTCGAGGCCGAGGAGAAGCGGCGCAAGCTCGAAGCCGCCTCGCCGGGGTCGGGGAAGGACTGAGCGAGGCGGCCGCGGGCGGCTCGCAGCCCTGAAGGCGATGACGGTGGTCTCGAGCGTGAGAGAGGCGCTGAGCGCCGCGGTGCCCGCGCTCGAGGCGGCCGGCTGTGAGACCGCTCGCCTGGACGCCGAGCTGCTGATGGCCGACGCGCTGAATGTGGACCGCTCGCTGCTCGTGGCCCATCCGGAGACGGCCGTTTCGGCTGGTGCCGCCCGCGTGATCGGCGAGCGGGTGCGCCGGCGGGTGGCCCGCGAGCCGGTTGCCTACATCCTCGCCCGAAAGGGCTTTCGCCATATCGATCTGCTCGTGGACAGCCGCGTGCTGATTCCCCGCCCCGAGACCGAGTTGCTCGTGGAGATCGCACTCGAGCTGCCCGCGGGCGCATCGGTCCACGACGTCGGGACCGGCAGCGGCGCGGTCGCGCTTGCCTTGCTGCACGAGCGGCCCGACCTGCACGTGAGCGCCAGTGACGCCTCGCCCGCCGCCATCGACGTCGCGCGGGCAAATGCCGCACGCCTCGGACTGGTGCTCGAGCTCGAGGTGCTCGACGGGCTGCCGCAGCGCTCCTTCGACCTGGTGCTTGCCAACCTGCCCTACGTGGCCGACCACGAGCTGCCGGAGCTCGCGCCGGAGATCCGCCGGTACGAGCCGCGGCAGGCCCTGGCGGGCGGCGCCGACGGCCTGGAGCCCATCCGCGGTCTGGTGGCCCAGGCCGCGACCGGCACGCGACTGGCGCTCGAGCACGCGCCGCACCAGGCCGCGGCGGTGCGTGCGCTGCTCATGCAGCCCGTCACGCGCCGTGATCTGGCGGGCCGGGAACGGGTGACCGTAGGGAGCGCACGGTGACAACCGACGAGGTGAGGGAATTTCGTGACTGCATCGAGGCCGGCGGCGTGGCGCTCTTTCCGTCGGACACGGTTTACGGCCTGGCCGCGGCGCCCGAGCGGGAGTCGGCGGTGCGCCGCCTGTACGAGATCAAGGGGCGTAGCCCCGAGCGCCCCGCCGCGGTCATGTTCTTCGACCTCGAGCGGGCTCTGGCCACGCTCCGGGAGCTAGGCCCGCGCACACGTGCTGCCCTCAGACGGTTGCTGCCCGGGCCTGTCACCGTCGTGCTGGTCAACCGGGAGAAGCGCTACCCGTTGGCGTGTGGCCCCTCTCCCGAGCGCCTTGGCGTGCGCGTGCCCGAGCTGGCGGGCGCGCTCCAGCCACTCGGCGGCCTGGAGGTGCCGGTGCTCCAGTCGAGCGCCAACCGGTCCGGCGGCGTGGAGGCGCGCCGGCTCGAGGAGGTGGACAGGAGCGTGCGGTCGGGGGTCGACCTGGAGCTCGACGCCGGCGAGCTGCCCGGTACGCCGTCAACCGTGGTGGACCTGTCCTCCTATGAGGAGGGAAGCCGGTACGAGGTGCTGCGCGAGGGAGCCGTGCCGGCTGCGCGGCTTGCGGCGGAGCTCTGAGAACCGATCGATCGAGGTCGCGTGGCCGCGACCGCCATCACTCGATGGTGCTCTTCTCGTACTCCTCGAGCTCGGACTCGAAGGGCTCACCAAGGGACAGCAGGAACTCGCGCGTGGCGCGCGCCTCCTCCTCGTCCACCTTCGACATCGCAAAGCCGACATGGATCAGCACCCAGTCCCCGATGCCGACGGCGTCCGGACCGTCGGCCAAGAGGCCGACGTTGACGTGCCGCCGCACCCCCGAGACCTCTGCCTTGGCGATGTGGAGCTCTTCGTCGACCATCTCGACGATCTGACCTGGGATGGCTAGACACATGCCATAGAAGGTACCGCATGCAGTGCGCCGGCCCTCCGGCTGGCGCGTGGGCCTCAGGCGGGCACGGGCGCGCCGGCCAGCCGGTCGGCCAGCTTGATGATCGCGGCCACGCCCGGAGACTCCGGATCGAGGTCGATCGGGGCAACCCCGTCACGGTCGGCGGCTGCGATCACCGGGTCCTCCGGGATCACGATCAGCTCACGGTCACCCACCACATCGGTGATGGCCTTCAGGTCCTCGTCGCTGCGCACGCGGTTGGCCAGCACCACCACCTCGGCCACGTCCGACGCGATCTCGATCGCGCGGCGGGCCACCTCGAGTGCCTTGGCGGTGGGGTTGGCCACCACCACCACCACGTCGGCATTGCCCGCGCTCATGCGCGAGACCGTGCCGATCCCGGCCTCGAGATCGCAGATGACCACGCGGTACTCGTGCTCGAGCTCGCGCAGGATCTGATCGGGGGAGACCCCGCAGCACTGGCAGCCGGGGCTGTCGTTGTCGATCCTCGAGGCAACCACCAGCCGCACGCCGTCCGGGGCGTCGGTGCCGAAGCTCTCGACCATGCCCTCTACCGTGGGCTCGTGCTCGACCTCACCGGCATCGAGCGCCTGGCGCACCGAGTTCAGCATGTCGGTCTTCTCGAACCCGACGCCGAGCGAGACGCCCAGCATCGGATTGGCATCCGCGTCAAGCGCCAGCACCGGATTCCCCGCACGTGCGAGCGCACGCGCGATGGTCCCCGACACCGTCGTCTTGCCAGCTCCGCCCTTTCCGGCCACCACGATCTTCATCGGCTGCTCACCCCATCCCGGACTCGACTGATCCGCATCCGCGCGCGACCGGCCTGGCGGCTGGTCCCGCATCTGTGCCGAGTCCGCCCGAGGGCTTCATCGGCTGCTATTGCCACCAAGACTAGCGAGGGCCGCAACCATCTCCTCGATCCCGGCGATCGTGGGCGACTCCGGGACGTGGTCGATGGGGGCGATCCCCAGCCGCTCGGCCTCGGCCACGCCCTCGTCAGCGGGCAGGGACCAGAACACCGGCTCACCGATCAGGCGCTCGACGTGGGCCACGTCCTCCTCGTCCTTCACCCGGTTTGCCACGAACCGCACCTCGGCTCCGCCTCGCATGCGCACGATCTTGGCCACCCGCCGCGCGGTGAGTGCCGATTGCGCGCCGGGCTGCACCACCACGAGGTACTCCCGGGCAAACGGCGCGTAGTCGAACGCCAGCTGACGGGGGCCGGCCGGCAGATCCGCCACCATCGCCCAGTCGGCGAAGGTGCGGGCATCGCCCAGGCGGTGAATTAGCTTGTAGTAGGCGTTCACAGCGCCCATGATCGGCTGGATGCCGTCCTTCCCGCCCTTGCCGATCTGCATCAGGCGGATGCCGTCGGGGCCCTCGGTGGTGTAGCGCTTGACCGCGCTCACCACGCTGACGCCCTTGCGCAGCCGCCAGCGGCCGTTCTCGTTCTTCTCGGCCGCCTGATTGAGCGGCGGGTCGACCGGATCCGGCCCGCTGCCGAGGCTCATGGAGAGCCCGGGCAGGAGGTCGGAGTCGAGCGCCAGCACACGGTAGCCCTGACGCGCCAGCAGCCGGGCCGTCGTGCCGGCGATCACCGACTTGCCGGCCCCGCCCTTTCCCACCACCGCGATCCTCATCGGCGCGGACGTTATCCGCTATCGGCGGCGATCTCCGGCGCGCATGGCCCGTCGGCGGGTGGGGCGGCGGCGTGCCTCAGGCCGCGGTTGGCACGAGGCGCTCGGCCAGCTCCTGGATCGCGAGAACGCCGGGTGCGCCGGCGCCGGCGTCGATAGGCGCCTCGCCGTCGCGGTCCGCGCCTGCGATCACGGGGTCCTCGGGCACGATGATCTCGGGGTCGCGGCCAAGCGCCGAGCGAATGGACTCGACGTCCTCCGGGCCGCTCACGCGGTTTGCCACCAGCAGCACCGCCGCCTTGGAC
>DASZCV010000109.1:0-3497 GCA_035942755.1 Thermoleophilaceae bacterium | reverse complement strand
CGGGTACTCCTGGGCCGTCGGGCGCAGGCTCGGGCGGGTCGATCGGCGTCGGAGGGATGTCGGGACTGTCGGGCGGTCCCGGCTCCGGAGCGGTAGGAGGAATCGGGTCGATGATCTCGAGCGTGGGAACAGGCATGTACGTCCGCTACCCGCGAGCGCCTTGTGCAAAACGGGGCCCCCGTTTGGGCTTGGCGGCGTTGGGGTAGCTGGGCGCCGTGGCACTCACCGCAATACTCGACATAGACGGCACGTTGGTGGACCCCAACTACCACCACGCGATCGCCTGGTACCGCGCATTTCGCGAGCTCGGGGTGGTCCTGCCCATGTGGCATGTGCACCGGCACATCGGCATGGGCGGTGACCAGATGGTCCCGGCGCTTGCGGGAGACGACTTTGCGGCCGAGAAGGGTGAGGAGGTCCGGGACATCGAGAAGGGCTACTACCGCGAGCTGATCGACGAGACCGAGCCGCTGCCGGGCGCGCGCGCGTTGATGGAGCGGCTGAAGGAGCAGGGGCACACCATCGTGCTTGCGAGCTCGGCCAAGGAAGGCGAGGTGGACCACTACCTGGACGTCCTCGACGCCCGCGAGCTGGCCGACTCCTGGACCACCTCTGCGGACGTCGAATCCACGAAGCCCGAACCGGATCTCGTGCAGGCGGCACTCGACCGCGCGGGAAACACCGAGACGGGGGCCGTGCTGGTGGGAGACTCAACCTTCGACTGCGAGGCTGCCAAGCGGGCGGAGGTGCCCTCGATCGCCGTCCTCACCGGCGGCTTCTCCAGCGAGGAGCTCGCCGAGGCGGGCGCATCCGCGGTGTATGACTCCGTGGAGGAGCTGCTGAACCGCATCGATGAGACTCCTTTCGGAGTTCCGGTCAGCGCCTGACTGCGCGCGGCGGGGCTCAGCTTCCGCCCCGGACGCACTCATGCCCTGCTCAGCGGCGCCCTGACGGACCCATTGATCGGCACTCGCGAGTGATCCGGTCGGCCGTGGCCCTCGCAGCAACACCCAACAACGAGAGTTCACTCGCTGTCCCAGTACGAAACAGAGAAGGGATGGGCACATGAGCAAGACAGTTGAGCCGGAATCCGGCAGCGCGCTGGAAGAGCTCACACAGGACGCCTCTTCGCGTAAGCGCTTCCTGGGCATGGTGGGCGGGGCCGGCGCAGCCGGTGCCCTCACGATGTTCTTGGCCGCATGCGGCGATGATGACGAGAAGGACTCGGCCGGCACCTCCGGCGAGGAGAAGAAGTCGGGCGGTGGCGGGGCCAAGAGTGACCTCGAGATCGTCAACTACGCGTTGACGCTCGAGTACCTCGAGGCTCAGTTCTACGCCGACGTTCTCAAGGCCGGCGTTGTCACCGACAAGGCAGTCGGCGAGGCCGCCAAGCGGATCCACGAGAACGAGGAGGAGCACGTCGACGCCCTGCTGGCGACCGCAAAGAAGCTCGGGACTCCGGCGAAGAAGCCGAAGGCCAGCTTCCAGAAGGTCATCGACGGTGGCGAGAAGATGGTCCTCGAGACCGCCGCCACGGTCGAGAACCTCGGTGCGGCCGCATACCTCGGCCAGGCCGGGCGGATCAAGAGCAAGGAGATCCTTGCCGCCGCCCTCGCCATCCACACGGTCGAGGGCCGCCACGCCGCGGCTCTCAACAAGATCGTGGGCAAGTCGATCGTGCCGGACGGCGCCTTTGCGAAGCCTGCCTCGATGGACGAGGTCCTGAAGCAGGTCAAGCCGTTCCTGGTGTCCTGAGCGGGACGCCGGAGAAAGGAGACAGAAATGTCATCTAGCAAGTTGGTGGCGCCCGAGCTGGCGTCGATAGAGATCAAGGGAATGACCCGGCATGCGTTCATGATGCGCAGCGCCGTCGCGGCGGGCTCGGTATATGGGCTCTCCACGGTCGGGCCGTTCGTTGGCAGGGCGATCGCCCAGGAGGGCGGCGGCGACGTCGACATCCTGAACTTCGCCCTCACCCTCGAGTACCTCGAGACCGCGTTCTACACGGAAGCGTTGAAGAACGTCCAGGGGCTGGGCGGGGAGGCGAAGCAGATCGCCGAGACGCTCCGAGACAACGAGGCAGAGCACGTCGATGCGCTCACGGCGACGATCAAGGATCTCGGAGGCAAGCCGGTGGCAGCACCCGGCGTCGACTTCGGGAAGGCGTTCGCAAACCAGAAGTCGTTCCTCAAGACGGCTCAGACCTTCGAGGATCTGGGGGTGAGCGCCTACAACGGCGCGGCGCCGCAGATCAAGTCGAAGGAGGTGCTCGGCGCGGCCGGCGGCATCGTGCAGGTGGAGGCTCGCCACGCCGCGGCCATCCGGTTCCTGCGTGGCCAGCCGATCACTCCCGGCGCGTTCGACGAGCCGCTGGAGAAGCAGGCGGTGCTCGACGCCGCCGCGCCCTTCATCAAGGGCTAGAGCGCAGCGCGGCGTCTGCGCGCTTCGGGAAGGTCGATCGAGGGCCGGTGCGGGGGCGCACCGGCCCTTCGACGTTCCGAGGGCCGCGCGTCAGTTTGCTCCGGTTCGCCCCAGGGTAGGCAGCCGCAATGGAGACTCCCGGGAACGAATCAGACCAGCTGCCAGAGGAGGGGCCCGCCGACCAGGTGCCCGATGATGCCGGAGAGGAGGCCCGGGACGACGCGGAGGAGAACGCGGGCGTCAGGGACAATCCGGGTCAGGCCACCGGGCACCCCGAGAACGCCGGCTGAGCCCGGGGCGCCTTCCGCGGGGCGCCCGAGCGGCCGGCTCGGCACCTCTTGGCGGCCGAGGCATGAGCCGCCTCAGCGGTCGGCGGTGATTCCTGGGCCGGCGCCGGGGTCGTCGTCGCCCTCGAGCGGGTCACGCACGACCTCCGTTGCCTCCACCTCGTCGGCGTCGCCGTAGACGGCGGTGGTGCGGGCATCCTCCGAAGCGCCCCCGAGCACCTCGTCCGTCGGAGGCACGCCTTCCTCCTCGTGGGAAGCCTGCCTGATGAGGTCCGCCTCTGCCTGCTCGAAGCCCTCGGCCACTCCCCCGCCGGCCTCGACCACAGGTCGCTCCGCAGGGTCGAGATCGGTGTCGGGGACCGGACCTCCGATCCGCGCCGCCTCGGCCGCGGCGGCGGCCGCCTGCTCCTCGGCCAGCCTGTCGGGATCGACCGGCTCGCCTCCCAGGTCTCCGCTGTCCTCGGCCCTCATCATGGTCTCGCTTCCTCTCGTCGTAGTCGAGTGGTCTCAGGCGGCGCTGCCTAACGCCTCGAGCTCGCGTTCCCCCGCGAGCCGCTTGAGCGCGTGCGCCTCCAGCCTGCGGACTCCCTCTGAGGATAGGCCGAGCATCCGGCCGGTCTCGCGCAGAGTCGCGGGGCCCTCATCACCGATGCCGAACCGCAGCTCGATGACCTTTCGCTCGCGCTCGGGGAGTCGTGCCACGGCGCTTCGAAGCGCGTCCCCGCGCAGGGTGATCTCAATTTCCTCCTCGGGGCCGCGTTCATCGCTTGGCAGCAGGTCCCCGAGCTG
>DASZCV010000108.1:0-8156 GCA_035942755.1 Thermoleophilaceae bacterium | reverse complement strand
GTGCTGGTCACGGCGCGCCCTCCGCTCGTTGCCTTCAACGTGGACCTCGTGTCCTCCGACACCGAGCTTGCGCGAGCGATTGCCGCGGAGATACGGGAGGCGGGCGGAGGTCTTCCCGGGGTGCGCGCGATCGGCCTCTTCCTCCGGGAGCGCGGTCGGGCGCAGGTGTCCACGAACGTGCACGACCCCGGGTCCACTCCCCTGCGGATGGTGGTCGAGGCGGTGCGAAGCCGCGCCGAGGTGGCCGAGGCAGAGCTCGTGGGGCTGGCGCCGGCCCTGGCCCTGGAGCGGTTTCCGGAGGACGTGCCGCTGCGTGGCTTCTCCCCGGAGCGGCACTTGCTCGAGAACGCGTTACGCTCGCTCGGCTGAGCTCCCGCCATGGCCCAGACCAAGAGGAAACGCAAACGCAAGCACCGCGGTACACCCGCCGGCACGGTTGAGCGGGCGGATCGCACGAGCCGCTCCGGGACACGCGCGGACGCCAAGGCGATCGCAAAGCAGCGGCGCATAGAGCGGCTCAATCGGGCGCCGACCTGGCGGGGAGCGGCCAACCGCGCCGCGATCGCGGCCGCTGTCTTCGGCCTGCTCGTGGTGATCGTGTTCGGAAGGGACATCGCTCAGGGCCTGACCCTCGCGGTCTTCATGTTCCTGCTCTACATCCCGCTGGGATACGCAACGGACTCCGCGCTCTACCGCTTCCGGCAGCGCAAGCGCGGGTAACCTGCGCACCGATGGACGTCCGCATGTTCACCGTCGGCCCGGTCCAGGAGAACTGCTTCCTGGTGCGGCGGGAGGGGTCCTATCACGCGCTGCTCATCGACCCGGGAGAGGAGGCGCCCAAGCTGCTCGCCGCGATCGGCGAGCTGGGCCTCACACTCGACGCGATCCTGCTGACGCACACGCACTTCGATCACGTTGGGGCCGTGGCCCCGGTGGCGAGGGCAACGGGCGCGGAGGTGTGGGTGCCCGAGATCGAGAAGCGCGTGCTCGCCGACATCAACAAGTGGGTGCCCGGGGCGGCATTCGGCCCCTTCGAGAGCTGGGAGGCCGAGCACACCGTGGCGGGCGGTGAGAGGCTCGAGCTGGCGGGGTTCGAGATCGACGTGATCTTCACCCCGGGCCACAGCCCCGGCCACGTGAGCTTCTCGATCCCCGAGGAGGATGCGCTCTTCTCGGGTGACGTCCTCTTTCGGGGCTCGGTGGGCCGCACCGACCTTCCGGGCGGGGACTGGCCGACCCTGCTCGAGTCGATCCGCACCCTGCTCGACACGCTTCCCGGCGACACCGCCGTGTACCCCGGCCACATGGGCCTGACCAACCTCGGAGACGAGCGCGCCTCCAATCCGTTCCTGGCCGAGCTAGCAAGGTAGTGGGCGCCGGAAGGCTCAAGGTGCCGCGGGGCACGTTCGACGTGCTGCCGGAGGACGCGCTCAAGCGCCGCGAGCTGCACCGGCGCACGTGGGCGGTGCTCGGGCGGGGGGGCTACCGCCCGTTCGAGTCGCCGGCGTTCGAGGACACGGAGCTGTTCAAGCGCGGGGTGGGCGAGTCCACCGACATCGTGCGCAAGGAGATGTTCACCTTCGAGGACCAGGGCGGCCGGTCGCTCACCCTCCGGCCGGAGGGCACCGCTCCCGTGTGCCGCGCTTACGTGGAGCACGGCATGCACAAGCTCCCGCAGCCGGTGAAGCTCTGGTACTGGGGGCCATTCTTCCGCCACGAGCGCGCGCAGGCCGGCCGCTACCGCCAGTTCTCACAGATCGGCTGCGAGGCGCTCGGCTCCCACGAGCCCTCGCTCGATGCCGAGTCGGTGCTGCTGCTGGCGGAGCTGCTGGAGGCGGCGGGGGTGCGGGGCACCACCCTCAAGATCGCGAGCCTCGGCACGCGGGAGGGGCGCGAGGCCTACCTGGAGGAGCTGCGGGGCTACCTGCATGACCACGAAGCGGATCTCCCGCAGGACATTCGCGACCGCATCGATACGAACCCGCTGCGGGCATTCGACGCCGGCCACGAGGGCACCCGCACGGTGATGGCGGGCGCTCCGCGGCTGCTCGACCGCCTCGCACGGGAGGACGCCGAGCACTTCGCGGAGGTCTGCGCGCTGCTCGACGACGCGGGCCTCGGCTACGTGGTAGACCCCACGCTGGTGCGCGGCCTCGACTACTACACGCGCACCGTTTTCGAGTTCGAGAGCGACAGGCTCGGGGCTCAGAGCGGCGTCGGCGGGGGCGGTCGCTACGACGGGCTGGTGGAGCAGCTGGGCGGGCCTCCGACGCCGGGAGTCGGCTGGGGCACCGGCATCGAGCGGATCCTGCTGGCGTCGGAGACCAGGTGGCCCGCAGCGCCACGCCCGGTGTTCGTGGCGATCGATGATGCGGGCAGCCCGCGGCAGGCCTTCCGGCTCGTGACCGCTCTGCGAGAGGCCGGGGTACGGTCGGAGATGGAGCAGGCCGGGCGCTCCCTCAAGGGCCAGATGAAGCACGCGAGCCGGGCCGAGGCGCGGGCGGTGGCGATCGTGGGAGAGGACATGCAGTGGCGGGACATGGACACGGGCGAGCAGCGACCGGTTACGGGGATCCAGGAGGCCGTGCGGATAGCGGTGGGGCTGGCCACGTGAGCGTCCCGCCGCGCGAGAACCGCTACCGCACAGCATGGGCCGGGCTCCTTCGCAAGGAGCACGCCGGAAGCGAGCAGCGCGTCGCCGGCTGGGTGCACCGCCGTCGCGACCACGGTGGGCTGATCTTCATCGACCTCCGCGACCGGGAGGGCATCCTGCAGCTCGTCTTCCATCCCGATGCCGCGACGCGGGCCCATGAGGCTGCCCACCGGCTGCGGGCGGAGGACGTGATCTCGGCCACCGGGACGCTGGTCGAGCGCGACCCGGGCGCGGTCAACCCGGAGCTGGCCTCCGGCGAGGTGGAGCTGGGCGTTGCCTCCTTCGAGCTGCTCGCCGACGCGGAGACACCTCCCTTCCAGATCGACGACGACGAGCCAGTCAGCGAGGAGCTGCGGCTGCGCTTCCGCTACCTCGACCTGCGCAAGCCGCAGATGACCGAGTCGATCATGCTGCGCCACCGCGTGGTCTCCGCCATCAGGGGCCATCTGGAGGCACAGGGCTTCCTCGACATCGAGACGCCCATCCTCACCCGCTCCACGCCCGAGGGCGCGCGCGACTACCTCGTGCCGAGCAGGACGCAGCCGGGATCCTGCTACGCCCTGCCTCAGTCCCCGCAGCTCTTCAAGCAGCTCCTGATGATGGGCGGGTTCGAGCGCTACTACCAGATCGCCCGTTGCTTCCGGGACGAGGACCTGCGCGCCGACCGCCAGCCCGAGTTCACCCAGCTCGACATGGAGCTCTCCTTCGTGGAGGAGGAGGACGTCATCCAGACCTGCGACGCGCTGATGCGTGACGTCCTGGCCGTGGGGGGCTTCGAGGTCCCGCAGGAGATCGAGCGCCTCACCTACGACGACGCGTTGCTCCGCTATGGCACCGACCGGCCCGACCGCCGCATCCCGATAGAGATCGCAGAGCTCGGGGGGGTCTTCGGGACCTCGGAGTTCAAGGTGTTCAGCGGTGCGCTCGCGAGCGGGGGAGTGGTCCGCGGCCTGAGCGCCCCGGGTGAGTTCCCGCGCAGCCGGTTCGACGCCCTGACAGAGCGCGCGCAGGGCCTCGGGGCGAAGGGGCTCGTGTGGGGGGTCGTGGAATCCGGCACCCCACAGGGAGGCACGGCTGGCTGGCGCTCGCCGGTGGCCAAGTTCCTCTCCGAGGAGGAGATCGCCGGGATGATCGCCGCCACCGGGGCCGAGGAGGGGCATGCGATCCTCGTGGTGGCCGACGAGGCGGCCACGGCGGCCAAGGTGCTCGGCGAGCTGCGCCTCGAAATCGGTCAGCCAGCCGGGGGCCACGACCTCGTCTGGATCGTCGACTTCCCGATGTTCGAGTGGAACGAGGAGGTCCGCCGCTGGGACGCGCTACACCATCCCTTCACAGCTCCGAGCGGCGACCTCGACGCCGACCCCGGCGCCTGGCGCAGCCGCGCATACGACCTCGTGATGGACGGCTCGGAGATCGGTGGCGGATCGATCCGCATCAACACCCCTGAGGTGCAGGGGAGGGTGTTCGAGGCGCTCGGGATGTCACCGGCCGATGCCGAGGAGCGCTTTGGCTTCCTGCTCGAGGCCCTCAGGTACGGCGCCCCTCCACACGGGGGCATCGCGTTCGGGCTCGATCGCATCGTCGCGCTGCTGGCCGGTAGGGACTCGATCCGCGACGTGATCGCCTTTCCGAAGACAGCGAGCGGCGCCGACCCGCTCACGGGCGCCCCCGCGCCGGTCGACGGCCGCCAGCTGCGCGAGCTCGGGCTGCGGCGGTGGAGTTGACCGGGGGCTCCTGCCCCGGAGCCCCGGGCCGCTCTTGCCCTACGGCTCCGGTGGCGGGGGGAACATTCCGGTGCCTGCTAGCGTTCGCCCAAGCTCTAGCTTGTACGCCAGCCGGCCCATCACGTTGAGCCAACACCACCGGGATGGGAGTCCGACTCGAGGCGTGCCAGGCGTTCGCCGCCAGGTCACGCTTCGGAGGACACCCACGCTTGCTACACGCAGGCCCAACTCCCGAGTCGGCAGCGGCAAGCTGGAGCTGATACTCCGTAAGGTGGTCCCATGACCGCTCGCACCGCGCCACCCGGCGGCGTTCTGTTTCGGGACCACCTCGATAATCCCCGCGGCCTCGGCGCGCTCGAGCGCTCGCCCCACATCGGGGCGGCGGGCGGCGCCGCATGCGGTGACCTCATCTCGATCACGGTGCACGTCACGGACGGCCACGTGGCCGACGCGGGCTTTCGGGCCCACGGCTGCGCCGCCGCCCGCGCCGCCGGTAGTGCCGCCGTGGAGCTGCTGCGTGGCGCCCGGCTGCTCGACGCCGCGCTGCTCACGGCCGACATGCTCGATGCCGAGCTGGGCGGTCTCGGGCCCTCGGCGCGCCATGCCCCCGAGCTTGCCGCCGACGCGCTGCACCGTGCGCTCGGTATGGCGGCGCGCGACGGTGCGGCACGCCTTCCGCGCGGGACGCACCGCACGCTGGTCGCCATGAGCGGCGGCGTGGACAGCGCCGCCGCCGCTCAGCTTGCCCTCGACGCCGGCGAGGAGGTGGTGGCGGTCACGCTCGAGCTGTGGTCAGATCCCGCCACCGACGGCGAGCGCAGCTGCTGCTCTCCCCAGGCGGTCACGGGTGCGCGGCGGCTTGCACACCGGATGGGCATTCCCCACTTCACCCTCGACCTGCGCGAGGACTTCCGGGCGGAGGTCGTGGACGAGTTCCTCGACGGGTACGCGGAAGGGCAGACGCCCAATCCATGCCTGGGCTGCAACGGGTCCGTGCGGTTTGGCTCCATGCTCGGGCTGGCCGGCCGCCTCGGCGCCGCGCGACTGGCCACCGGGCACTACGCGCGGATCGCCGATGACGGCCGCGGGCCGCTGATCCGGGCGGCGGCCGACCCTGCCAAGGACCAGAGCTACGTGCTGGCCCGGCTGCGCGGCCACGATGTAGGCCGACTCCGCTTTCCGCTGGGAGAGCTCGAGAAGCCGCGGGTGCGGGAGCTGGCCCGCGCCGCCGGGCTCCAGGTGGCAGACAAGCCGGAGAGTCAGGACCTGTGCTTCCTGGCCGGGGGCGATACCCGGTCATTCATGCGCCGCCACGGAGGCCCCTCGTTGCGCGCGTCGTCCTCCGGCGGGGAGATCGTGGACCGCGAGGGAGGCGTGCTCGGCCGCCACGACGGACATCACGCGTTCACGGTCGGCCAGCGGCGGGGGCTCGGCGTGGCGGCCGCGGAGCCGCTGTACGTCCTGCGAAAGGACGCCCGGCGAAACCGGGTGGTGGTGGGGCCCCGCGCGGCGCTGCTCTCCGACCGGGTGAGGCTCGCCCCGATCGAGCTGCACCGCCCCGCGAGCCAGGTGCAGTCCGTGCGCCTTCGCTACCACGCCCCTCCGGTGCCCTGCCGGATGGACGCCGGCCTTCAGGCCGGATCGCATGAGCACGTGGGCCTGCTTCTGGACAGGCAGGTCCCGGCCGCGGCCCCAGGACAGACCGGCTGCCTGCTCGCGGGCGACCTCGTGGTGGGCTGGGGCGCCATCGCCGATCCGTCAGTTGATGCCGCCGGCTGACCGCATCTCATTCGAGGCGCCGCTCGCGGGGGCGTTTCGGCCCATGGTGCGGCTGATCGTCGGCGGGATTGCCGAAAGGGCGGACTTCGGCTTCGAGGCCATGGACGACCTGCAGCTCGCGGTCGAGAGGCTACTCGTGGAGGCGGGCTCCGACGGGCGGGTGGGGCTCTCCTTCGAGCTGAGGGGCGATGCCATCCGGACACGCGTGGGCCCCCTCAAGGAGCGCGGCCTCGCGCAGGCGCTGCAGGATCCTGAGGGTCCGCCCGGCACCCTGTCCCTCGGGCGGATCCTCAGCACGGTCGTCGATTCCTACGGGGTCGAACAGGTCAGCGGCGGCGACATCGTGGTGCGACTCGAGAAGGTCGGCGGGGGCAGCCCGTGAAGCCCGGGAAGGGAACCGGAAACGCCGCTCGTGCCGATTCCTTCTCGGAGGCGAGCAGGCCTTCTCTGCGCGACGAGGATCGCGAGCTGCTGCGCCGCTACCACGAGGGCGGCGACCCCAGCGCGCGGGAGGCCCTGGTCGAGCGCCACCTTCCGCTCGTGCTCTCGCTGGCCCTTCGCTACGCCGGTCGAGCCGAGCCGATCGACGACATCGAGCAGGTCGGTGCGATCGGCCTGATCAAGGCGATCGATCGTTTCGAGCTCGAGCGAGAGGTGTCGCTGGCCACCTACGCCACGCCGAACGTGGTGGGTGAGATCAAGCGCCACTTTCGCGACAAGGGGTGGGCCATCCGCGTACCGCGGGCACTCCAGGAGCTCAACGCCAAGATGTCCTCAACGATCGACCAACTGACCTCGAGGCTGGGGCGGTCGCCGAGCATCGCGGAGATCGCGGACAGCCTCAGCACGACGCCCGAGGAGGTGCTCGAAGCCATCGAGGTGGGATCGGCGTACACCACGCTCTCGCTCTCCGGCCCGGTCGGCGAGGACGCCGCCGACCCACTCGAGGCGATCGGCGACGAGGACGTGGGCTTCGAGCGCACCGAGAACCGGGCCGCTCTGGCTCCGGCGCTGGCGCGGCTGCCCCAGCGCGAGCGGGACATCCTGCGCATGCGCTTCGAGGAAGGGCTGCCCCAGACCCAGATCGCAGAGCGAGTGGGCCTCTCGCAGATGCACGTCTCACGGCTGATTCGCAGGTCGCTTGCCGCGATGCGCGACGATCTCGGCTGAGCTCGGACTTCCAGGGTGTGGCGCGTATGGCGCGTTGCTGCATATGGTTCGCCCGGCATGCCTGTGCGCCGGAAATCGACCGCCTTCGCCTCAGCGGCGGCGGCGTCGCTCTGCCTCACCCTCGGTGCATGCGCCGGAGACGGCGACGGCGGCTCCGGTGGTAACGCGCGCAAGGGCGGGTCGATCACGGTCGGCGCAACGGTTGCGCCCGACTCGCTCGATCCGGCCGTAGCCAGCTCGCCGCAGGCGCGGCAGGCGCTGTGGCTCGTCTACACCCCGCCGCTCACCTACAGGCGCGCGGGAAGGAAAAGCGGTGCGCAGCTGATCCCAGGCCTCGCGGAGGACATGCCCGAGATCTCGGAGGACGGCACCACCTACACCTTCCGGATCCGCGAGGGCCTGCGCTACTCCAACCGCAGCCCCGTGCGAGCGAGCGACTTCGAGCACACCATCAAGCGGGTGCTCACGCTGAAGGCCGGGGCCTCCTTCTACCGGGGCATCGACGGCGCGGAGGAGTACATGAAGGGCTCCGAGAAGACTGCGGACATCGCGGGGATCGAGGCCGACGACGGCCGGCGCCAGGTCACCGTGCGCCTCACCGAGCGCGACACCACCTTCCTGCACAAGCTCGCGATCGGCTTCGCGGGCATGGTGCCGGCCGGCACGCCGTTCACCGAGCTGGCGCGGGATCCTCCGCCGGGGGTTGGTCCGTACGCCATCAGGAGGGTCACGCCGGGGCGCGGCTTCGTCATGAGCCAGACCCGCGGCTTCCGCCTCGAGGACGTGCCCGAGGGCAACGTGCAGCGGATCACCACGCGCCTGGTCAGGGA
>DASZCV010000107.1:0-4011 GCA_035942755.1 Thermoleophilaceae bacterium | reverse complement strand
GGGCTCAGCGACGTCTTTGCGACCCCTGGCCCTGCAGGGCCAGGGGTCGCTCGGGCCGCGCCCGCTCAGGCTGGCCGCCTGGTATGGGCCTCTGCGGAGGCGGCGCCGCCTCGCGCGGCGGGGTTCAGGTCTTTCGACATCGCCTGGATGTTCAACGACCTGAACCTGTGGGGGCCGGGCTCCCCGGGGGCCTCCCTACCCAGCCCGCGCCACATCGCATCGCGCGAGCACCGCCAAGGTGGGGCACGAGCCTCCGCCCTTCACAATGCGCTACGTGGGCTTCTCATTCGACCCGGCGGTCATCGCACTGCTGCTCGGCGCGGTGGCGCTCTATGCGCGTGCGGTGCGGGTGCTCGCCGCGCGCGGGTACAAGGTGCCGGCAGGACAGCGGGCGGCCTGGTACGCAGGCATCGGGCTCACGGCCGCCGGCCTCCTGTCCCCGATCGACGGCCTCGGCGAGGAGCTACTGCTTGCCCACATGGGCCAGCATCTGCTGATCGCCGACCTGGCGGCTCCCCTCCTGCTGATCGGCGCCCGGTCACCTGTTTATGCCTTCCTGCTGCCCCGGCCGGTGCTGGTGCCGCTGGCGCGGCGCACCGGGCTGCGGCGCCTGCTGCGCAAGCTGCGCCGGCCGCTGGTGGCGATCCCGGTATGGGTGGCGATCCTGTACGGGTGGCACCTGCAGTTCGCGTTCGAGGCCGCCCTTCGCAACGACTTCGTCCATGCCCTCCAGCATCAGTCCTTCGTACTCGGTGCACTGCTGGTCTGGTGGTCGGTGATCGAGCCAAAGCGCCGGCGGCTGCCCGGCGAGCTGTGGAAGGTCCCCTACATCCTGGGCGCACGACTCTCCGGCATGTTCCTCGGGATGGCGTTCATCCTCCTGCGCACGCCCGCGTACGTTGACTTCTACGGGCGCACCGCCCCCGAGCACGGCTTCTCGCCTATCACCGATCAGCAGGTGGCGGGCGCCATGATGCTGGGACTCGACCTGCTGGTCATGCTGTTCTGCCTGGGCTTCATCTTCTACCGCTCCGGCGAGGACGAGGATCGCGCGCATCAGGTGGACGGCGCGGCGGTGCCCGGCTAGAGCGGGCTGTCGGCCCTGCCGCTGCGCCCGGCGGTGATCTGCTCGCGCTCCGCCAGGCGGTTGTCACGGCGCAGCTGTGCCTCGCGGGCGCGGCGATGCTCGGCAGCGGTCTCGGGGGCGATCGCCGGGATCTGCATCGGCTCGCCATCTTCATCGAGAGCGACCATCGTCAGGTAGGCGGTGGAGGTGTGGATCCGCTCGCCGGTCCACACGTTCTCCTTCTCCACCCGGACTCCCACCTCCATCGAGGTCCGCCACGCGGCGTTCACGCCCGCGTTCAGGGTCACGAGCTCTCCCACGTAGATCGGGTGCCTGAAGTTCATCCTGTCCATCGCCGCGGTCACCACCCGGTGGCCCGAGTGACGGATGGCGGCGATTCCCGCCACCTCGTCGCACATCTTCATGATCCAGCCGCCGTGCACGTTGCCGGCGCTGTTGGCCTCGCCGACGCCCATCCAACGGGTGAGCACCGAGTGGGAGTGGGAGGGAGGGCGCGGCTCCACCGAGCGTCTAGTCTAGGGCTGACCCCCGCAACGACGCACGAGCGATTTAGAAGGAGGCTGGCATGGCAGGTCTCGGCGGACGCATGTCCACAGTGATCAAGGCCAGGATCTCGAGGCTGCTCGACCGCGCCGAGGATCCCGGCGAGACGCTCGACTACGGCTATCAGAAGCAGGTCGAGCTGCTGCAGAACGTCAAGAAGGGGATCGCCGACGTGGTCACCTCGAAGAAGCGTCTGCAGATGCAGTCACAGAAGCTCGAGCAGTCCGTGGTCAAGCTCGACACGCAGGCTCGCCAGGCGATGTCACAGGGACGTGAGGACCTGGCCCGGGCCGCGCTGGAGCGCAAGACGGTGGCCCAGACCGAGCTTCAGTCGCTCGATGGCCAGATCGCCGAGCTCGAGAAGCAGCAGGAGGCGCTGATCGAGAACGAGAAGAAGCTGCGCACTAAGATCGAGACCTTCCGCACCAAGAAGGAGGTCATCAAGGCCCAGTACTCCGCGGCGGAGGCGCAGGTTCAGATTTCGGAGGCCGCCAACGGGGTCGGAGAGCAGATGGCCGACCTCGGTCTGGCGATACAGCGCGCCGAGGACAAGACCGAGAACATGCGCGCGCGTGCATCGGCGGTCGAGGAGCTCGAGCAGGCAGGCGCCTTCGAGGACATCACCCAGCTCGGCGGCGGCCAGGACGACATCGACCGCGAGCTCGCCCAGATCGGCGCGGGCTCCCAGGTCGAGGACGAGCTGGCCAAGATGAAGGCCGAGCTGGGCAGCGGCGGCGGCGATGCTCCCCAGATCGAGAAGGGCTCGGAGGAGGCCAAGTGATCGTCCGGATCGCGGGCGAGGGCCAGTACCGGCTGCCCGACGGCGACCAGGACCGCCTGAACGAGCTGGACAACGAGGCGGTCAGCGCCGTCGAGGCGGGCGACGAGCCCAAGTTCAAGGAGCTCTGGGCACAGATGCTCGAGATCGTCAAGGCCGACGGCAACGCCCTGCCCGACGACGAGCTGGTGGAGTCCGACGTGATCCTGCCGCCGCGTGACGTCACCTTCGAGGAGGCACAAAACGAGTTCACGGGCGAGGGCCTGATCCCGGACTGAGCACCACCCAGGTCTAGAAGTGGCCGACTGGTCGCGAATGGTTCACGGCATCGGCGACCTGCACGCCGGGGGAGTCAAGCGGCCGCGGGTGGCGGCGCTGCTCGAGGATGCCGAGAAGCTCTCCACGCCTGCCGTGCACCTTCAGGTAGGGGACTCGACCGAACGCGGTCGCCCCGAGGAGGACGTGCTGGCGCGGCGCTGGCTCGGTCGCCTGCCGGGCCCTGCGCACACCATCCTCGGCAACCACGACGTGATGCACAACATCCGCACGCCCGCACAGTGGGCCAAGGCCTACGGCAACCCGGCGCCCAACTACCTGATCGACCTGCCGTTCCTGCGCATCATCGCGGTGGCTCCCGACGGCGACCTCCCGCCGGAGCGCTCGGGCACGCTCTCGCCCGTCACGCTCGCCTGGCTCGAGCAGCGCCTCAAGCGTGCGCCCGGCCGCAAGGACTGCTGGATCGCCTGCCACTGGCCGCTCTACCGGACGGTGATGGGAGACCACAAGAAGCTCTTCACCTCCGCGATGCGCCACTTCCACGCAAAGCCGGACGCGCAGATCCGCGCCGTGCTGGCGCGCAACCCGAACGCAAAGGCCTGGATCTCCGGGCACACCCACTCGCCGCTCGAGGCTCCTGGCCTCATCACCCGCGCGAAGCTGCCGGGGGGCCGAACGATCCTCTCGATCAACCTGTCGGCGATCGCCGGCGTAGGGAAGGTGCGCGAGCAGCAGGATCCGATCTGCTCGCTGTTCCTCACTCACCTCCCGGGCAAGATCGAGATCCGCTTCCGCGACCACGCCGCCCGGAAGTGGAGGACCGTTCACGGCAAGCGCGTGCAGACCGTGAGCGTGTGACGCCCGTCGAGGACCGCGCGAAAGGTCGCCGCTAGGCGCGCGAGCCGGCCACCGCGAGGATCAGGTCGCCGGCGGTGGCACCCCGCTCAAGGTCATGGCGCAGGGGGAGCTCGTCATGGACCTCGTACACGTTGCGCCGGCCCTCTCGGCGACGGGTGAGGTAGCCCTCGCTCTCGAGCTCGCAGACGATGCGGTGGGCGGCGCGCTCGGTGATGCCGACGCAGTCGGCGATCTCACGCAGCCGCAAGTTGGGGTCGCGAGAGACGCACAGGAGCACGTGCGCGTGGTTGGTGAGGAAGTCGAAGCCGGCGATGCCGTCAGCGTAGCTTCTCCTGTACTGGGAGGCAAGTAATGGCTGACAAGATAGATAAGACTAGCTTTCTGGGACGGGTATACTGGCCGTTGTGGTGAAGTTGGTCCGATCTCCGGTCGTCCTTGCCGTTGCCGCGGTTGGGATTGCGGTCATGGC
>DASZCV010000106.1:0-8620 GCA_035942755.1 Thermoleophilaceae bacterium | reverse complement strand
CTCTGGGACCTCGTGTGGGCGGGTGAGGTGACCAACGACGCCTTCGCCCCACTGCGCGCACCGCGCCTCTCACTCGCCCGTGGGGCGCGCGACACCGCCCGCCGCTTCACGCGCCGCCGCCGTCCGGGGGCGCCGCAGGTGCAGGGCCGGTGGTCCCTCACCGCGCCGCTCTTCGCGGACGCTCCCCCGCACGGACAGCGCATGCGCGCGATCGCCGAGCTGCTGCTCGAGCGCTACGGCATCGTCACGCGGGAGACGGTGCTCGCCGAAGGAGTTCCCGGCGGCTTCTCCGCCCTCTACGGCGAGTTGACCAACCTCGAGACGCTCGGCACCGCGCGCCGCGGCTACTTCGTCGAGGGCTTGGGCGCAGCCCAGTTCGCGCTGCCGGCGGCGATCGAGCGGCTCCGAGGCCTGAGAGCGGATGAGCCGCCGGGGCCCCTCGTCCTGGCGGCTACCGACCCGGCCAACCCGTTCGGTGCGAGCCTCCCCTGGCCGAAGCGGGAGGACGGCGACGGCGCCCGGCGGCCGAGCCGGGTGCCCGGCGCCTACGTCGTCACACTCGACGCCGAGCCGGTCCTCTACGTGGAGCGCGGCGGCAAGGGGCTCCTAGCCCTGCGGGAGCCGCGGATGCCCAGCGGCGAGCCCGCGCCGTGGCTGGGTGTGGCGCTCGAGGCGCTTGCCGAGCACGTCCGTCGAGGGCGGAGCAAGCGTCTCTCGCTCGAGCGCTTCGACGGCGAGCCGGTGGTCGGCTCCCCGTACGAGCCTCTGCTGGTCGAGGTCGGCTTCCGCCAGGGCCCGCGGCGGTTGACGCTCAGCGCCTGAGAGAGCTCGCGAAGGCTATCGAGAGCAGACTGGCTCCGTACGATCTGGGAATGCCCGAGGGCGACACAATTCACCGGGCGGCGCGGCGGGTCGGCGAGGCGCTCGTCGGTCGCCCGATTCGCGAGATCGCAACGCCACAACCGCGCCACCGCCTGGATCGCTGGCCGGAGCGGCTCGCCAACCGCAAGGTGCGCGCGGTCGACGCTCACGGCAAGCATCTCTTCGTGCGCTTCGACGGCGATCTGACCCTGCACTCCCACCTGCGCATGGGCGGTATGTGGGGCGTATATGCCCACGGCCGGCGCTGGCGGCGATCCCCTCGCCGCGCCTGGCTCGTGATCCGCACGGACGAGCACGAGGTGGTCCAGTTCGACGGGCCCGTGCTGGAGCTGATGACCGACTCCCGCACGCGCTTCGATCAGCGGCTGTCCGCCCTCGGGCCGGACGTCCTCGGCGAGCGCTTCGACGAGGCGGCGTTCCTGCGCAGGCTGCGAGAGGACGACCCCACGCGCGGGATCGGCGATGCGCTGCTCGATCAGCGGAACGTCGCGGGCATCGGGAACATCTGGAAGTCCGAGTCCTGCTTCGCCGCAGAGATCGACCCCTGGCGGCGCCTGGCCGAGACGAGCGACGCCGAGGCTCTCGCCATCGTGCGCGGGGCGCGGCCGCTGATGCAGGCCTCCGCCGAGCACGGCGCCGCCAGGAACCGCCCGCGGGTCTACGATCGGGCCGGCCTGCCCTGCCCACGCTGCGGGGCGCTCGTCCGGGCGCGCGGCCAGGGGGATGAGAACCGCACCACCTTCTGGTGTCCGGGGTGTCAGCACTGATCCGTGTGGGCCACAAGGGCGCCGACCACGTTGCGCCGGGGAACACGCTTGAGAGCTTCGAGGCCGCGCTGCGCTGTGCCGTCGACATGATCGAGTTCGACGTGCTCCCGACCGCCTACGGCGGGTTCGTCCTGGCACACGACCCAGCCGATGCCCTGGCGCGTGACACGCTCACCCTCGAGGAAGGGCTCGAGATCTTCGCGGGCGCCGCCTACGAGGGCATCTCCCTGTGCGTCGACCTCAAGCTCCCCGGCTACGAGCGTGAGGTGGTGGAGGGCCTCCGCGAGCGCGGCCTTTCCCGCCGAACGCTCATCTCCTCGACATATCCGGAGAGCCTGGCACTGGTCCACGAGCTCGATCCCGCCATCGAGCGGGGCTGGTCGGTGCCTCGAGCCACCCGCGACTACACCAAGAGCCTGCTGCTGGCCCTGCCGGCCTACGCGATCCTGCGCTGGTGGCGCGCCGGACTGCCCGCGCAGGCGGGGCGGGCCATCCGACTGGGCGAATGCGAGGCGCTGATGGCACATCGACTGCTCGTGAGCAGCCTGCTCGTGCGGCGCGTGCACGAGGCCGGCGGGCGCCTGTTCGTCTGGACCGTCGACGACGGCGAGGAGATCACCCGGCTCGAGGCACTCGGCGTGGACGGCGTGATCTCCAACGACCCGCGGCTGTTCGGGGTACCGAGATAGCGCTGCGGCCGGCGCGCGCGCGGCGTGCGCCTCAGAAGGCGATGCGGCAGGCGGCCGCCGACTTGCGAGCCGGAATCCCGCCCACGACGCCCTCGATACCGGCCGTCGTACGGCGCGTGCGGCGCTTGAGCACCCGGCCCGTCCGCCGCGAGCGCCACTGGTAGCGCACCACGCCCCGCATCACGAACTGCGTGCCCCTGGGAGGGTCGGCGAACTGGAAGCTGTAGCCCCGTTGGGTAGACACGTAACGGGCGCTGCCCACGCGCACCCAAGGCGATGAGGACCCGGTTGCCTGCCAGCGCTTCTTGGCGGGGCTGTACCACTGTGCGGAGAAGTGCATGAACATGCGCTGATCGGTGCCGTTGCCGGGCATGCTCGCCCGGATGCCCACCACGTTTCGAGCGGTCGGGGAGTCGCAGATGTTCACCGTGGCCCAGAGGTGTGGCTCGCGCGCGTGTGCGACAGGCGGTGCCATCGACGCGAGGAGGAGAAGGGCTATCGGGAGGGCTCGGCGCATCAGTGCCTTCATCGGCGCCGGCGGTGACTGCCTTGAGCGGTGGGGACCGTGCCATGGCCGAGACGTGACCGCGCAGGCCTTCGAGCTCGCGTGTGATCATTGGAATGTGACGAGCGGTGAGGAGACAGTGGAGCTCCTGAGGACCGTCGAGCCGTTCTCCGGACTCGAGTCGCGAGAGCTCGAGCAGGTGGCCCGGGTGGCGGTGCCCCGGAGCTTTGACCGCGGCGAGGTGATCTTTCGCGAAGGGGACTCCGGCGATACCTGCTACGTGGTCCGGTCCGGGTCCGTGAGCATCCGCCGCGAGCACGTGGACGGTCGTACGCTCGCCCTCGCGGAGCTGCGGCCAGGAGCCATCTTCGGTGAGCTGTCGATGTTCGCCCGAGAGACCCGCTCGGCCACCGCGGAAGCGCTCGAGCCCACGGCTCTCGTGGCCATCCTGAGCGGTGACTTCCGCCGGGTGATCAGGTCGAGCCCCGACATCGCCCTAACGATGCTCGAAGCGCTTGCCAACCGCGTGCGGCGCGCCAACGAGCGCCTCTTGCAGCAGTCCTTCCAGACCGTGGCGGGCAGGGTGGCAAGCGCCCTCCTGACGCAGGTCATCGCCCGGCAGGCGGAGGGGGCCCCCGAGAAGCACGTCCTCGTCCGCTCCACCCAGGCCGAGATCGCCCAGCTGGCTGGCACCTCCAGGGAGAGCGCCAGCCGTTTCCTTGCCACACTCGAGCGGGAAGGCGTGGTGGCGCTCGGAAGAGGAAAGGTAACCGTGCATGAGCCGGAAGAGCTTCGAGGGTTCATCCACTGACAAGTTCGCGGCAATGCGCGCGCGCATGGTCGAGCGCCAGCTGCGCTCCCGCGGCATCGATGACGAACGGGTGCTGCAGGCGATGGGCGAGATACCGCGTGAGCGGTTCGTCGCGGAGTCCGAGCGGGCTCGGGCCTACGATGACTGCGCGCTGCCGATCGGCGACGGGCAGACGATCTCGCAGCCGTGGATCGTGGCGAGCATGGCGGCGCTGCTCGAGCTGACAGGTCCCGAGCGGGTCCTCGAGGTGGGCACCGGCTCGGGCTACGCCGCGGCCGTGCTCAGCCGGCTCTGCTCGCATGTGGTCACGATCGAGCGCCGGGAGCCACTCGCGCGCGCCGCACAGCGCACCCTGGGAGAGCTTGGCATCCGCAACGTCGAGGTCCGCACCGGCGACGGCTCCGCGGGGGTGCCCGACCGCGCGCCCTTCGACGCCATCGTGGTGACCGCGGCGGCCGACGCGGGCCCTCCCCCCGCCCTCCTGCGGCAGCTCGCGCCGGGCGCTCCCCTCGTCTGCCCGATCGAGCGCCGGAGGCACGAGCGGCTGGTGCGGGTCCGCGACGGGGTCGAGGAGACGATAGCCCCCGTGCGCTTCGTGCCGCTGGTGGAGGGCGGAAGTTGAGACGCGAGCTCTCGGCGGGTGGCGTTGTGGTCCGCGATGCCGGAAAGGGAGCAGAGGTCGCGCTCGTGTCGCCACGTAAGGGCATCTACGCCCTCCCCAAGGGCCACCCGGACGCCGGCGAGACGCTGGAGCTGGCGGCTACCCGGGAGGTCAGGGAGGAGACCGGCCTCGTGGCCGACCCGGTCGAGAAGCTCGGCGAGGTGAGCTACTGGTACCGGTTCGGCGGCGAGCGGGTCCTGAAGACCGTGACCTTCTTCCTCTTCCGGTTCCGTTCGGGAAGCGTGGCCGACCACGACGACGAGGTGCTCTGGGCCGGATGGGTGCCACTCGACCAGGCGGTGGAGCAACTGTCCTATCAGGGAGAGCGCGAGATGGCCACGAAGGCGCTCGCGCGAGGCGGCACGTAGACTGCGGCCCGTGTTCGCCCTCAACTTCTACTCGGCCATCTTCATCGACCAGCTCAAGCGCGGCCGCAAGACCGCGACGATCCGCCTGGGCGACAAGAGCAAGAAGTACCGCAAGGGAGAGGTGGTGCTGGTAACCGTCGGGTTTCAGCACTCTCCTCGTGAGCGCCTCTTCGAGGCCGTGATCGACGACGTCCAGGTCAAGTCGGTGAAGGACCTCTCTCCGCGGGACATCGAGCACGACAACCCGGAGTTCCGCCGCCTGGACGAGACCGTCCACTTCCTCGAGCAGATCTACGGGCGCGGACTCGAGGAGGACGACCTGGTCACCGTGGTCCGCTTCTCCCAGATCTCCGACCGTCCGTCGGAGATCACCGAGCGGATGCGGCCTACGGCCCCATCCCAGAACTAGTCCGGGGGCTCGCGCCCCCGGGGGACTCGTGCCAAATAGCCCGGCAGGGCGATTTGGCACTCTCATTGCTAGAGTGCCAAGAGAACGGGAAAGTCAGTCATAGACGGAGGTCGGAATGAAGCTGAAGCCCCTTGGCGATCGCGTGATCGTCCAGGCAATCGAGGAAGAGGAGACGACCGCCAGCGGCATCGTCCTCCCCGAGACGGCGAAGGAGAAGCCCCAGCGCGGCAAGGTCCTCGCAGTCGGTGAAGGCCGGTACGACGACGACGGCGAGAAGCGCATCCCGCTCGACGTCGCCGAGGGCGACGAAGTCCTCTACTCGAAGTACGGCGGCACCGAGATCAGCGTGGACGGCGAGGACCTCCTCGTGCTGCGTGAGTCCGACGTGCTCGCAAAAGTCGCCGGCTAGACCCACTAAGACTTAACGGAGGAATACAGATATGGCTCACAAGGAGCTCAAGTACGCCCAGGACGCGCGGCAGGCGCTCCAGGAGGGCGTCGATGCAGTAGCCGACGCTGTGAAGGTCACGCTCGGCCCCAAGGGACGCTACGTCGTCCTGGACAAGAAGTTCGGCGCCCCGACGATCACCAACGACGGTGTGACGATCGCTCGTGAGATCGAGGTCGAGGACGTCTTCAAGAACCAGGGCGCCCAGCTCGTCCGCGAGGTCGCGACCGCGACCAACGACGTAGCGGGCGACGGCACCACCACCGCCACCCTGCTGGCCCAGCAGATCGTGCGCAGCGGTCTTCAGAACGTGGCCGCGGGCGCGAACCCGCTCGGGCTCAGGCGGGGGATCGAGAAGGCAGTCGACCAGGTGGTCGAGAGCATCGGCAAGCTGTCCACCGAGATCTCGGGCAAGGACCAGATCGCCCGTGTGGCCGCCATCTCCGCCGCCGACGACGAGATCGGCGACGTGATCGCCGACGCCATCGACAAGGTCGGCAAGGACGGCGTCGTGAACGTCGAGGAGGGCCAGACGTTCGGCATGGACCTCGAGTTCACCGAGGGCATGCAGTTCGACAAGGGCTACATCTCGCCGTACATGGTCACCGACCAGGACCGCATGGAGGCGACGCTCGAGGATCCGTACATCCTCATCGCCAACTCCAAGATCGGCTCGGTACGCGACGTGCTGCCCGTGCTGGAGCAGGTCATCCAGTCAGGCAAGTCGATCCTCATCCTGGCCGAGGACGTCGAGGGCGAGAGCCTGGCCACCCTCGTGGTGAACAAGCTCCGCGGCACCTTCACCGGTGTGGCGGTCAAGGCCCCCGGCTTCGGCGATCGCCGCAAGCGCATGCTCGAGGACATCGCGATCCTCACCGGCGGCGAGGTCATCACCGAGGAGATGGGTCTCAAGCTCGAGAACACGCAGCTCTCGCAGCTCGGACGTGCCCGTCGGGTCGTGGTCACGAAGGACACCACCACGATCGTGGATGGCGCCGGCGAGCCGGATGCCATCAAGGGCCGCATCAACCAGATCAAGGCGGAGATCGATCACACCGACTCCGACTTCGATCGCGAGAAGCTGCAGGAGCGCCTGGCCAAGCTGGCCGGCGGCGTGGCGGTCGTGAAGGTCGGTGCCGCCACCGAGACGGAGATGAAGGAGAAGAAGCATCGCGTCGAGGACGCGCTGCAGGCCACCCGCGCAGCCCTCGAGGAGGGCATCGTGCCGGGCGGCGGCGTCGCTCTCCTGAGGGCATCGGACGCCGTCAAGGCCGACGCGCTCGAGGGCGACGAGGCCACCGGCGCGAAGATCATCCTCCGTGCACTCGAGGAGCCTGTGCGCCAGCTGGCACACAACGCCGGCCTCGAGGGCTCGGTCGTGGTGAACGAGGTCCGCAAGTCCAAGAAGAGCCACGGCCTGAACGCCGACACGGGTGAGATCGTGGACCTCGTGGCCGCGGGAGTCATCGACCCCGCCATGGTCACGCGCTCGGCGCTGCAGAACGCCGCGTCGATCGCGAAGAACATCCTCACGACCGAGGCGATCGTCGCCGAGATCGAGGACAAGAACGGTGGCGCGGGCGGCGGCATGCCAGGCGGCATGCCGGGCGGCATGGACGGGATGATGTAAAAGCAGGAAGCGGATGGGACAAATCCGGCATCGCTGCCCGGATTTGTCAACAGCAGCGGTTCCACCCGAGGGCCCGGCGCAGTCAGCCGGGCCCTCGGTCGTTGCGGCGCACCGCACCGGAGTTCTCACCGGGCCAGCACCGCACCGGCGTTCTCAGGTCCCCCCGAGCACCGCGCTCATGCGGAGCGGAATCACCCCAAGGGCCTCGGCGTCGGCCGTGCCGCGTGGGGTGGTCATCGACTCCTCCATCAGCTCCGCCTCCTCCCAGGTGGCGAAGGCGGAGTGGCCCGTCACGCGCTCGAGGCCACGCAGTGAGGCGCGCACGAGCGGCAGTGGCACATGCACGAGCGGGCGCCGGCGCCCGAGCGGCCGAAGCGCTGTGCGGACGATCTCCTCGTAGGACAGGATCTCGGGACCTGCCAGGTCGAAGGAGCGGCGCCCGTCGCCGGGCAGGTCGAGTGCCGCCATCACGCAGTCGGCCACGTCGTCGGCCCAGATCGGTTGGTACAGCGAGCGCCCCGAGCCCGAGATGGGCATCGCGGGAAGCAGCGTCAGGCGCTCCAGCAGCGTCAGCCACGGATCGCCCGGCGTGTAGACGATCGAGGGCGAGAACACGGTGGTCTGGAGGTCGGCCTTCTCGACCGCGGCGCGCGCCAGCGCCTTCGACCGGAAGAAGCGGGTCGGCGACTGCAGGCTCGCGCCGAGCGCGGAGATGAAGACAAAGCGCCGGGCGCCGGCTCGCTCGGCGGCACGAACGAGTCGCAGGGTTGCCATGCCGTTCAGCTCCTCGATCGAGGCCCGCGGTTGGTCGCGAATCGAAGCCGCGAGGTGCACCACCGTGTCGACCCCGCGCAGGGCGTTACGAAACGATGCCGAGTCGGCGAGGTCCCCGAGTGTGATCTGCACCCGCACGCGGTCGGCGCCGAGGCCCCTCGGGTCGCGCACCAGACAGCGAACCGGTGTCGAGCGGGCCGTCAGGCGGCGAAGCAGCGCTGCGCCCACGGTGCCGGTGGCGCCCGTCAGCAGGATCATCGCCAGCAGCGTAGTTCACGGGCTGGCCGGCGGCGGGCGGCGCGCTCCTGCGGCCCCACGAGGTGCGTTCCGTAGAATGCGTGTTCGCTCGGCCCCCGCCCGGCGGACCGCTCCGACACCGAACCTGCTGAGGAACCAAACCCATTGGCATACGTCATCGCAGAGCCCTGCATCGGCCAGAAGGACAACTCGTGCGTCGAGGTCTGCCCGGTCGACTGCATCCACCCGACGCCGGACGAGCCCGACTACGACAAGGTCGAGCAGCTCTACATCGACCCTGAGGAGTGCATCGACTGCGATGCCTGCGTGGAGGCATGCCCCGTGGACGCCTGCTTCGCGGAAGACCAGCTCCCGGAGGAGTGGACCAGGTTCACCGAGATCAACGTGCAGTACTTCAAGAACCAGGCGTGAGCTAGCC
>DASZCV010000105.1:0-7596 GCA_035942755.1 Thermoleophilaceae bacterium | reverse complement strand
AGGCTGATCAACCAGATGGCGATGGGCCTCGCCGGTCGCGCCGCCGAGAAGCTCGTCTTCAACCAGATCAACTCGGGCGCGCGGACCGACCTCCGCGGTGTCAACAGAATGGCCCGGACCATGGTCTGCCGGCTCGGTATGGGCGAGGCCACCGGCGGGAGGACCTTCACGGACAGCTTCGGGTCCTGGGATGACGACAACCTGTCCGCCTATTCAGAGGAGGAGAAGCGGCTGATCTTCAAGGAGGTCAAGCAGATCGTCGAGGAGGCCGAGGGCAAGGCCCGGCAGGTGATGATCGAGCGGCGAGATACGCTCGACCGGATCGTCCAGGCGCTCCTCGAGCACGAGACGCTGTCCGCGGACCAGCTGCGGGAGGTGGCGGGCTTCCCGCGTGACGTCGACGGGTCCGCGAGCGAAAACGGCGCCGACGGCAACGGCAGGCTCCCCAAGCCCGGGGCTCCGGCCGGAACGTCGACGTAACGTTGGCACGGAAAGTCTATGTTCCACGCACAGAGCAACCGCTAAGCTCCAACTTGCGATGAAGCTCGCAATTGCAGGCAAGGGCGGATCGGGCAAGACCTCCATCTCGGGGACCTTGGCTCGCCTGGTCGCGCGCCGCGGCCACGACGTGCTCGCCATAGACGGTGACTCGAATCCCAACCTGGCGCTCACGCTCGGCGTGGACCCCGACCTGATGGATGCGGTGCCGACGCTACCGGCGGACCTGCTGCGGCGCACCGGCGGCGGAGGGATCGAGCTGACCCGGTCCTTCGAGGAGGTCGCGGCCACCCACTCGCTCGAGGCCCCCGACGGTGTGCGGCTGCTGGTGATGGCGCTGCCCAAGTATGCGGGCACGGGCTGCCTTTGCAGCATGCATGCCGTTGTGAAGACGTTGATCGAGGCCGCTCCGACCGGGGAACGCGACGTGACGATCCTCGACACCGAGGCATCGCCGGAGCAGTTCTCGCGCGGCACCACTCAGCACGCCGACGGAGTGCTCACCGTGGTCGAGCCCTACTACAAGTCGATGGAGACCGGCCGCCGGATGGCGGCGCTGGCGCTCGACCTGGGCATCCCGGAGATCGGCATCGTGGCCAACAAGGTGCGCGACGAGCATGAGCTCGAGGCGGTGCAGGAGTTCGCCGACGCCAATGGGCTCCGAATTGCGGGGGTCGTTCCCTTCGACGGCAACCTGCAGGAGGCGGAGCGCGAGCGGCGCTCGCCCTTCGACTTCAACGCGGAGGCGCCCGCGGTCGGCGCCATCAACGATCTGATCGACGGGGTGCTCGCGAATGGGAACCTCAACAAGGTGCCCTCGTGAGCGCGACGTCGGCAAACGAGACTGGAGGAGCGGCGATGAGCGAGCTGGCGGTGTTGAAAGTGCGCGAGGAGGTGCTCCAGGCCATGTACTGGATGCGCGCGGAGGGGATCGCGGATGAGCCGTCGGCGCGCAACCTGTCGAGCTTCCTCGCCCTGCCACCCGACGCGCTGTCCGCCTACCTCGATCGCTTCGTCGCCGAGGGTCACCTGGAGGAGACGGCGGCGGGCTTCCGGCTGACCGAAACGGGCACGGCGGCCGGCAAGCGAAGCTTTGCCGACGAGTTCTCCGACATGACGAACTCCGGACACGGCGAATGCGGCGCGGACTGCACCTTCTGCAACAGCGATCCGAACGCCGCGGCCAGCTGCCTCGAGCAGAACGGACAGCATGTCCACCAGCACTAGCACCGACGCGGCGCTACCTGCGCTGCCGAAGAACTTCCTGAGGCCGTGCCTCCTGCTCCTGCTGCGGGAGGCACCCGCGCACGGCTACGAGCTGCTGGATCGCCTCCGTGCCTTCGGCTTCGAGGGCTCCGATCCGGGCGGGCTCTACCGCGCGCTTCGCAAGCTCGAGGGGGAGGGGCTGGTTGCCTCTGCGTGGCAGCGCTCCGGCGCCGGGCCCGATCGGCGCATCTACGAGCTCACGCGGGCGGGCCGCAAGGAGCTTCACAGGCGCGCGAAGGCCCTGGCGGAGACTCGGCAGACGCTTGCGTCCTTCCTCGGCCGCTACGAGGAATTCGTCGCGCTCGACCGGCCGAAGGAGCCGGCTGTCGAGGCGCGCGAGCGGGCCACCGCCGGCGGGTAGAGCGCAAGCTCTCCTTGGCTCGAGGCGGGCGAGGAGGGGACCTCTCGCCGCAGACGCGCCGTCCGCCGCAGGCGAGCAGCCTCAGCGCCTCAGCCCGGCCGCCGTGTAGACGATCCGAACGGGCTCACACCAGATCACGATGGAGCGGATGGCGTCCGCGTCCACCGATCGCGGAAGCACGTAGTTCTGGTTCCCGAGCGTCGACTTCAGTACCGCCACCTGATCGTGGGGGGCCTTGACCGCGGCGCTCGTGGTCTTGGGCCGGGCCGCCTCGCTCAACCAGACGAAGAGGTCGGTGTTCGAGGAGGTGTTGAACTGCTCGAAGCGCAGGGCCAGCCGACCGGTGGGCAGCCGGTAGAGCGCTGCCCTGCCCTTCCCGCGGCGCTCGACCTCGTAGAACCTCCCGCGGGCGAGCACCTCCGCTCGCGGTGAGCGCATCGCGCGCAAGGGCGGTTCGTCGAGCGGCGTGTCCACCTGCTGCTCCACGACGACTCGCCAGCGTCCCGTGGCGTTCACCTTCAGCGTCTGGCTGCCGCTCTGGATCCACTCGGCAGCCCCCCTGCCCTTGCCCTCGCAGCGCCCACCTGGCCGCTCCGGGGACGAGCGGGGCTCCGGCTTGACAGACATGGCCAGCTCGCCCTTCGTGCAGCGCCAGCGCGCGCGCCACTGAATCGCTCGCTTGGACACCACGATCTTGCGCTCCTTGGGGCGGGTGCCCTTCATGGTGGCGATCGGCTCCCACCGCGGTGCGGCACGGTCACGGACCTTCGTTACCTGGGGATCGACCTTGGCGAAGGGGTCGGCGCCCTTCTCCTCTGCGTCTTCGCTGCCGCATCCCCCCGCTGCCACGAGCAGCAAGACCAGTAGGGAGCCGCCCAGGAGCTTCATCGCTCTGCACCGTCCTCCTGGGCCCTCTTCACCGCGAGGCGCCCGATCTCCTTGCCGATGCGGCTGCCCTCGGTGTGGTCGATCCGCCAGTGGATGCCGCCGTAGAGACGGGAGATACCGGCCTCCTCGCCCCGTGCGCGCCAGAAGTTGGCGTCATCGGGAAAGACGTGGGCCAGAACCTCGCCGGCCGCGGCGGAGTAGGTTGAGTGCCCCGAGACGTAGGCGGGGAAGAACGGGGTGGCCAGGTAGGGCTCCCAGCGGCGATCGACGCCGAGGTCGCGGATGCCGTTCTCCGGGCGGGGAAACCAATAGGCGAACTTGGTGTCCCACGCCGCCACACCGGCGTCCGCCTGTGCCACGTTCAGAAGCGCAAAGACCCGCGCCGCGGCCGGCGTGCTCAGATCCCGCTTTCCGAGATACCCGATCATCACCTGGTTCCAGATGCCCGGCGGCAGCGCGGTGCCCTCGCCGCCGGCCCAGAACTGGGCGATCCGCTTCTGATGGGGAGTCAGCCGATCGCGGATGCGCACGAGCTCCCGCGCCTGCTCGCGCATCTCGGGTGAGTCGAGCTTGGGCGGCTTCGGCGCACGGAACTGCTTACCGTCCTTCATGAGCCACGTGCGCCAGCTCCCGGCCAGCGGCTGAACCGGCCGCGCCTCCGACCCCGGCGGAGGCGCCCAGTAGCCGAAGCCCCGCGGGCGACGGCCATCCCACTTGCGCGTGAAGCCATCGCGCCTGGCGCGTGCGATCACGCGGTCGGCCACCTGTCGGCCGAGCTCGAGCCCGGCATCCGCGTCGCTCGGAAGGCTCGCCCCGGAGGTCACGCGCGACCGCGCGGCGTCCTCGGCCTGCTCCTCGAGCCGCGCCTTCGGCTGCTCGGGGAAGGCATACTCGAGCACCCGTGAGGCGGCGCCCGCGATCGCTGCATGCTCCGAGGGGTAGGACGGGTCAGGCGCGCGCGCAACCGAGGACTTGCCCCGCAGAGGGTCGCGGTGATAGCGGTACTTCCAGTGCCAGGCGGCAGCGGTGGCGTCCGCCATCGCGACACTCACGAGCCCATAGGCGCGAGATGCGGCCGGCGGGTCCTTCGCCCGCTGGGCGACGAAGGCCATCGCACGCTCGAGCCACGGCTCCATCGCCGGGTTCACGCCGAACTCGCGCTCTGCGCGCTCCTCCGATGCGGTGCGCTCGTGCATCGCCCTACGCAGCCGCTGCTCGTCGCTCCGGGCAGCCGCGGACCCCGGTCGCGGAGGCGGCGGGACCCGGATCTCGCCAGGCGAGGACAGGACCCATGTCTTCCAATTGCCGGCGGAGGGCTCGAGGCGGGGACCGGAGCGCTCACCATCGTCGGAGCTTCCGCAACCGCCCACCACCCCGACGGGGAAGAGCAGGGCCATGGTCAGTATCGCGAGCCTGCAATGTCCCCGCATCGAACCCAAGCCTATCCGCGCCGAGCTTTTCGGCGCTCGACCAGGGCGACTGCCCCCAGAGCCAGGGCCACCAGCAGCACCGCCAGTGAGGCGATCCTCAAGATGTCGAGGAAGGAGCTCGAGTCATCGGTCTCCTCATCGTCGTCCGCTGCCGCTCGGGCAGCCGGAGAGGGCGCTGTGCGCAGGAAGGAGCGCTTGTCGAGGATGCCCGCGCCCTTCACGAAGAGCCAGCCGTCATGGATGGCGGGACGGTAGGCGAAGTTGCCCTCCGGGAAGAACAGCGGGACCGCCGGCACGTCCTTAGCCAGCAGCCTGAGCTCCGCGGCCACCGCCCGCCGCCGCGTGCTGCGGTTGGGCGCCGATGCCACCCGGTCTGCCAGCGCTTCGAACGACTGGCTTCGGTAGCCGGTGTAGTTCAGGGGCGACCCGGTGGCCTCTGACCCGAACACCTGTTGCAGGAAGTCGGGGTCGTAGGAGGCAAGCGGCGGCGTGCTCACGATCGCGGCGTCGAAGTCGGCGGCCGAGCCGTCCTCGCCGATCGCGCGGCCGAGCTTGGAACGCGTGGTCTCGATCGCCTCCGCGTCGATGCCACCGCGCCGCATGGCGAGGGCCACCTGCCGGCCCGCTTCGCGCCGGACGGGGTCGTTGTCGGGTGCCAGGACACGGATCGCCGGAAGCTTCAGCCCTCTGATGGCACTCCGCGCGGCGGGCAGGTCGAAGCTGTGGAGGCGAGCGTCCGGCGCCCAGCGCGACGCCGGATGGAGATGCCCCCCCTCGGCCGCCACCCCTGGGCCGACGGCGCGCACAATCCGTCCGAGGTCGATCGACTTGGCGACGGCCCTGCGAGCGCTCGGCCGGTTGAACGGTGCCCGCCTGAGGTTGAACAGCAGCGCCGTGCCGGAGTAGGAGGGCCCCCTAGCGATGCTGATGCCAAAGGAGCCGCCGAGGCGATCGACGGCCCTCTCGGGGAGGCTCACCGGAAGCATGTCCACCTTCCTGCGCCTGAGTGCGCTGTAGGTGCGCGACTCCTGCCGGATGATCGGCACCCGGATCCGCTTCACGCGCGGGCGCCCCTTGAAGTACGCGTTGTTGGCGCGGAAGCGGTAACCGGTGCGCCGCCTGGCCTGGACCAGGCGATAGGGCCCGCTGCCTACCGTCGGCCCGGCGGGCACCCGACCGGCGGCAAGCCCCTGCCAGAGGTGGCGGGGGAGGATGGGCAGGTCGGCCAGCGGCTGGTCCTCGAAGCCCAGGGAAGGTCGGCGGAGGCGGATCGTCACCGTCCGGGGGTCGGGGGCCGCGACCCGCTCGACATCCGCGAGCTGGGGAGTGAAGCGAGGGTGGAAGCGATCGGCGAAGAAGCCGAAGGTGAAGGCTACGTCCGCGGAGGTGAGCGGCCTGCCGTCGTGCCACCGCACGCCGCTCCGGAGCCGGATCGTCACGCGCCGTCGATCTCCGCTGCGCGTCGCGGACCGGGCCAGCCAGGGACGGGGCACGCCCTTGGAGTTGCGCCACAGAAGCGTGTCGTAGACCAGCGTGACCAGCGGATATCCGAGCTCGAAGGTGTACGGCGTGAGCGTGCCGTCGTACTGGGGCAACGGCAGACGCACCACGTTCGCCGCACCCTGCGCTCCCGCCTCTGGAGCGCGCGCGCCGGCCGCCGACGCGGCGAGGGCAAGCGCCGCCAGCACGGTCATCCGTAGCCTCATGGTGCGGAGACTAGGGATCCTCGCACGGCGGAGATGAGATCGACACCTACCCCACGCGGCGGGTCACTGCCCCCCTCCAGGCTATGGCGCCGTCCGACCGCCCTCGGCCGGGTCCACCTGAAGCACGCGGAGGACGAGCCACAGCGAGAGGGCTGCGACGACCGGACCCAGCGTCGAGTGCAGGATGACCGCGCCCCAGGGAGTCTCCGGCCGGCCCCCGTCGAGTATCAGCGGGATGTGACTGCTCGTCTCCCACACGCCGGCGAGCATGCAGACCGCAACGGCAATCGCCAGCACCAGGCTGTCGACCCGAATTCGCCCCGCGCGCAGGAGCAGGAACGAGGCTCCCGCGGCCAGGAAGGTGACCAGCCCGGGCACGACGTGGTCCACGACCTCGACGGTGGCGTCGATGTGCCCCAGCTCGAGCCCTATCGCCGGACCCAGGTAGGGAGGCACGGCGGACAGCGCTCCGATCACGGCCAGGGAAGCCAGTGCACGGGTCATCGAGGAGCAGTCTAGCCCCAGGAGCCGGCCGCCTCAGAGGGCGATCGGGTGCCGGGCCGGCTTCCCCTGTACTCTACGAGGAGATGAAGCTGGCGATCGCAGGCAAGGGTGGCTCCGGCAAGACCACGTTCTCGGGCACGATGGCGCGCCTGCTTGCACGGCGCGGGCATCGTGTGATCGCGATCGACGGTGACTCCAACCCCAACCTGGCGGTCACGCTGGGCATACCGCTCGCCCGGATGCGCGACATGCCCACGCTTCCCAACAACCTCCTGCGGCGTACCGACAGCGGGGTCGAGCTCTCGAAGTCGCTCGAGGAGGTCGTCGACTCACATTCGCTCGCCGGGCCGGACGGCGTGACCCTGCTGGTGATGGCCAATCCTCAGCACGCGGGCACCGGCTGACTGTGCAGCATGCACGCTACGGTTCGTAGCGTGATCGAGATGGCCTCCGAGAGGCAGGAGGATGTCTGCATCCTCGACACGGAGGCATCCCCCGAGCACCTCTCGCGCGGCACCGCCCAGTACGCGGATGTGATGCTCGTGGTGGTAGAGCCTTACTTCAAGTCGCTCGAGACGGGACGCCGTATGGCAGCGCTTGCCAAGGATCTCGGTCTCGAGCGAGTCGCGCTGATCGCAAACAAGATGCGGGAGGAGCGGGATCTCGAGGCGGTGCGTGAGTTCGCCCAGCGAAACGAGCTCGAGATCGGCGGCATCATCCCGCACGATGACTCGATGCAGGGCGCCGAGCGAGCAGGCAAGTCGCCGTTCGACTTTGCCCCGGACACCCCCGCCGTCCTGGCGATCGAGGACGTGGCGCGTCGCTTCGTGGAAGGCACCACGAAGTCGAACGGCGCCGGCGCGAGCAACGGTCACCAGTAGTACGGCGCGAGCAACGGTCACCAGTAGTAGCAGGCCGGGGGCTCGCGCCCCGGGAACCCCCC
>DASZCV010000104.1:0-6214 GCA_035942755.1 Thermoleophilaceae bacterium | reverse complement strand
ACCCCGGGCACGTTCGAGAAGCGCGTGTCGACGACCGTGGTGGAGCAGGTCATCCGTCCGACCGGCCTGGTGGACCCCGAGATCGTGGTGCGCCCGACGAAGGGCCAGATCGACGACCTGATCGGGGAGATCCGCTGTCGCGCCGAGGTCGACGAGCGCGTGCTGGTGACGACGTTGACCAAGAAGATGTCCGAGGACCTCACCGACTACCTGCTGGAGTACGGCGTGCGGGTGCGCTACCTGCACTCCGAGGTGGACACGCTCGAGCGGATCCAGATCATCCGGGAGCTGCGGCTGGGCGAGTTCGACGTCCTCGTGGGCGTGAACCTGCTGCGCGAGGGCCTCGACCTGCCGGAGGTCTCGCTCGTGGCGATCCTCGACGCGGACAAGGAGGGCTTCCTGCGGGGAGAGACCTCGTTGATCCAGACCATCGGCCGGGCAGCCCGCAACATCAGGGGCAAGGTGATCATGTACGCGGACAAGGAGACCGAGGCCATGCGGACGGCCATCTCGGAGACCGACCGGCGCCGGGCGATCCAGGTCGCCTACAACGAGAAGCACGGGATCACGCCGGAGTCGATCAGCAAGGGCGTATCCGACATCGCGGCCTTCCTCTCGGGGGCGGAATCGAAGCTGCCGAAGGGCAGGGGCCGCCGGGTGCGGGAGGAGGGGATGTCCGCTGAGGAGATCGCCCGGACCATGGTGGAGCTCGAGGAGGAGATGCTGGCGGCGGCGGAGGACCTGCGCTTCGAGTACGCAGCCAAGCTGCGCGACGAGATCAAGGCGCTGCGGCGGGAGCTCGACGAGATCGAGGCCGGCGCCTGAGCCGGGCAGCGCGCCGGACGTTGGGGCGCGTCGGGTTGGTCCTCGGGTGGCCTGCGATGGGCTAGGCTGACCGCCACCAGGCGAGCTACGGGAGCGGGCAAAATTGGAACTGGACAAGCAGTTCATCGTGCGGGCGGACTTCGCGTCGGCCCGCAGGGGATATGACCAGGAGGAGGTCGACCGGCATCTCCAGGAGATCGCGACTGCCGTAGAGGAGCTCAAGCGCGAGAGCAGGCGGGGGCAAGCGAGCGAGTCGAGCTCCACCAGCTCGATTGCGGGGGCCGCGGCGGATCAGGTGCGGACCATCGTTGAGGCTGCCGAGCGCAGCGCCGCCGAGATCGAGGCGAGCGCCACCGAGGAGGCCGACCGTGTCACCGGCGAGGCCACCCATCAGGCCGAGCAGGAGCGCAACAAGGCCCGCGGCGAGGCGGAGCGGGTGCGACGCGAGGCCGACGCTGCGGCGCGTGAGATCCGGGAGCGTGCCGAGGCCGAGGCCGCCGAGCACGTGGAGGGCGTGCGCGGCGCCACCGCCGCCATGCGCGAGCGCGCGGACATGGTGGAATCGGACCTAGGCGGGCTGGTCGACCAGCTACGCACCACGGTCGACTCGCTCGTGGAGAGCGTGCGCACGAGCGCGGGATCGCTCGAGTCGGAGCTCCAGAGGCTCCACGCCGGCCTCGCCGACATCCGCGAGGCGGCGCCCGCCGAGGACGACACGGCCGCGGGGCCGGAAGTGGACATCGGCGCCGGCGATGTGGCGGAGGACGGCACCAGCGCCGACTCCGACGAGCTCGTTCCGGCGGACGAGGCCGACCCGGTCGAGGACGAGGCCGTGACCGCCGAGGAACCGGTGGACGAAGAGGACGTTGGGGCGGGCGAGGAGGAGGTGGCCGAGGACGACCTCGAGGCAGAGGGCGACGTGGGCGATGAAGAAGGGACCGAGGGCGGCGGGGGAGAGTCGGCCGAGGGAGCACGGCTCATAGCGCTGAACATGGCCCTCAACGGCACCCCGCGTGAGGAGACGGCTCGCTACCTCGAGGAGAACTTCGATCTCCGCGACCAGGACACGATCCTCGACGAGGTGTACGCGCGCGTAGGCGGCTGACCGGCTCTGGCTCGCTGCCCTTCGCCTGAGCGGGTCACCGCGCGCCGGCGTGCGGGGCACGCGTTGCTCCCGTCCTGCCAGCTCGCTAGGGAGCTCACGAGTTCTGTGGCGGTTCGCTGCGATACTCGCGTGTGATAGAGCACCAGCTGAAGGTTCGGAGTACAAGGCTTTCGGACGCACCTTCGCCGCTCGGCGGCGTTTCAGCGGGTTGTGTCGTTTGGCATTTGGTGTCCCAGGTAGGACAATGAGAGCATGGCGCGCACCATCAGTGTTCCGGCGGCTCCGCCGGTTTCCAAGCGGCTGCTCGCGCTACGTGCCGACGACCATCTGGTCGGGCAGGTCCGGCGCGGGAACGAGGCGGCGTTCGAGGCCATCTATGAACGCCACGTACCAGGCATCCTCTCGTTCTGCCGGCACATGCTCGGCTCCCTCGACGAGGGCGAGGACGCCGTTCAGCACGCCTTCGCAGCAGCCCATCAAGACCTTCTGCGCGAGGACCGCGAGATCCGCCTCAAGCCGTGGCTCTACGCCATTGCGCGCAACCGCTGCGTCTCGATCCGGCGGGCGCGCCGCGAGCAGCCGGAAGAGACCTTGGACGCAAGCACCGAAGGACTCAGCGATGAGGTGCAGCAGCGCGCCGACCTGCGCGAGCTCGTGGCCGACCTGCAGGAGCTGCCGGACAACCAGCGCGCCGCGCTCGTGCTCTCCGAGCTCGGCGGCCTCTCGCACACCGACGTGGCCGAGGTGCTGGGCTGCGAGGTGGCCAAGGTGAAGCGGCTCGTGTTTCGCGCACGATCCGGGCTGATCGAGCGTCGCGACGCGCGCGATGCCAGCTGCGAAGAGGTCCAGCAGGAGCTCGCCACCGCCCGCGGCGGCGCCCTGCGGCGGGGTAAGCTGCAGCATCACTTGCGCAGGTGCGCCGCATGCTCACACTTTCTCGCGGAGGTCCGCGCCCAGCGCAAGAGGATGGCGCTGATACTCCCCGTCGTCCCGAGCGTGGGACTCAAGAAGAGCGTCCTCGCGGCTGTGGGCATGGGCGGCGGAGCATCCGGGGGCGGCGGCGCCGCCGCGGGTGGGGGCGTGCTCGCGGCGATCCTTCCTGCCACCGGCGCGACGGTCGCGAAGGTGGCGGTCGTCGGGGCGTTGGTAGGCGGAGCCGGAGTGGCAGGTAAGGCCGCCCTCGACAGCCTTGAGCCGTCCGGCAGGTCCGCGACGGAGGATGCCAGGAACGGCCCTCGCTCCGGCCCGGGCGAAACGCCTTCCGCCCGTGCTGGCGAGCGGCGCGGTCTTGCCTCCGAGCGGGTACGCGCACGCCCGGGGAAGCGGGGCAAAGCGCCGAACGGAGGTCTCGCTCACAACAGGACCGGGCAGGGTGCCCCCACCGCTCCGCGCGAGGGCGACCACGCGAAGCCAAAGGGGGAGCCAGGACTTGCGCATGCTCCTCACCTTGTGACGGCACCCGGAGGCACTGGTGAGCCTTCACCTGTGACCCCTCAGCCCCCAGCCACGGTGCCTTCGCCGGGGCTGCCGTCGCCCGGGGTGCCGTCGCCCGGGGTGCCGTCGCCGGGGCTGCCGTCTCCGGGGCTTCCGTCGCCCGGGGTGCCCGCATCGGGGCTGCCGTCCCCGGTGCTGCCGTCTCCGGGGCTTCCGTCGCCCGCCCTGCCGTCGCCCGGGCTTCCGTCGCCCGTGGTGCCATTGCCGCAGCTGCCATCGCCGGAGCTACCAGCGCCCGAGCTGGCCACGCCCGTGGTATCACCGCCCCAGCTGGCGGCGCCAGAGCTGCCATCGGCCCCGCTGTCGACGTCCAAGGTGTCATCACCCCCTGCGTCCGAGGTGTCAGCGCCCGAGGTGTCGGCGCCCGAGGTGTCGGCGTCCGAGGTGTCGGCGTCCGAGGTGTCGGCGCCCCAGCCGCCATCGCCCTAGTCCGGCGCCGGCCGCCCTCGATCCGGACGAGCTTGAGCCCCCGGGCGGCGACTCGACCGCTTAGATACACGCGCGCACCGGAATCAAGAGGGGCCGGCGTCTCCCGTATTACGGGAACGCCTGTTCGGCCGGGGGGGTCCGTAGACTCAGTTATGTGAAGCCGCGGGACGAGCTCGTCATCTCGGGGGCGCGCGAGCACAACCTGAGGGATCTGCACCTCAGGCTGCCGCGGAACTCGCTGATCGTGATCACCGGTCTGTCGGGCTCCGGCAAGTCCAGCCTGGCCTTCGACACGATCTACGCCGAGGGGCAGCGCCGGTACGTGGAGTCGCTGTCGGCCTACGCGCGCCAGTTTCTCGGGCAGATGGACAAGCCCGACGTCGACTCGATCGAGGGGTTGTCGCCGGCGATCTCCATCGACCAGAAGACCACCTCGCGCAACCCGCGCTCGACGGTGGGCACGGTCACGGAGATCTACGACTACCTGCGGCTGCTGTGGGCCAGGATCGGCCATCCCCACTGCTACAACTGCGGCGAGCCGATCGCCGCCCAGTCCGCCGAGCAGATCGTGGACCAGGTGATGATGTTCGACGAGGGCGCCCGGTTCATGGTGCTAGCGCCGGTCGTGCGGGGCCGCAAGGGCGAGTACGGCAAGCTCTTCGCGGAGCTGCGAGCGGAGGGCTTTACCCGGGTCAAGGTGGACGGGGAGCTGCGGCGCCTCGAGGAGGAGATCGACCTCGACAAGAAGTTCAAGCACGACATCTCCGTGGTCGTCGATCGGCTCGTGATGAGGCCCGACCTGCGAAAGCGCCTGGCGGACTCGGTGGAGACCGCGGTGGCGCACGCGGAGGGGATGGTGGACATCGAGATGGTCGACTCGGACGAGGTCAGGACGTTCTCCGAGCGGTTCGCGTGCCTCAACTGTGGCACGTCGATGCCCGAGCTCGAGCCGCGGATGTTCTCCTTCAACTCGCCGCACGGCGCCTGCCAGCGGTGCACCGGGCTCGGGTCCCAGATGGAGATCGACCCCGACCTGATCGTGCCGGACCCGTCGCTGTCGCTGAGCGAGGGGGCGATCCTGCCGTGGTCCACCAGCGCGTCGAACTACTACGAGCAGATGACCCAGGCCATCGCCGAGAAGTGGGAGGTGGACATGGACGTTGCCTGGGAGGACCTCTCCCAGGATGTGCGGGACACCTTCCTCCACGGCACCGACGGCGAGCGGATCTACGTCTCCTACCGCAACCGCTACGGCCGCAAGCGCTCCTACATGACCCGCTTCGAGGGCATCGTGCACAACCTGGAGCGCCGCTACCGGGAGACCGACTCCGAGTGGTCGCGTGAGAAGATCGAGGAGTACATGTCCGTGCGGCCCTGCCCGGACTGCCACGGTGCCCGCCTGCGTCCCGAGAGCCTCGCCGTCAAGGTGGGTGGCCTTGGGATCCACGAGCTCACCGCGCTCTCGGCGCGACGGGCGATCGAGTGGTTCTCCGAGCTCGAGCTGACGGACACCGAGCGGCAGATCGCCCGGCTGATCCTGCGCGAGATCGACGAGCGCCTGCGGTTCCTCGACAACGTCGGGGTCGGCTATCTCTCGCTCGAGCGGGCTGCTGCCACGCTGTCCGGGGGCGAGGCCCAGCGGATCCGGCTCGCCACCCAGATCGGCTCCAGCCTGGTGGGGGTGCTCTACATCCTCGACGAGCCGTCTATCGGACTGCACCAGCGCGACAACGAACGGCTGATCGCCACCCTCGAGCGTCTGCGTGACCTCGGCAACACCGTCATCGTGGTCGAGCACGACGCGGGAACCATGCGCGCCGCCGACAACATTGTGGACCTCGGGCCCGGCGCGGGGGAGCACGGCGGATGGCTGGTCGCGGAAGGGCCGGTCGAGGAGGTCATGCAGGTCGAGGGGTCAGCCACGGGGCAGTTCCTCTCGGGCGTCAGGGAGATTCCGATCCCCCGCAAGCGCCGACGGCCGGCGGGGTACCTCGCGATCGAGGACGCCTCCCAGCACAACCTCCGAGGCGTGGACGTGAAGGTGCCGCTCGGCACCTTCTGCTGTGTGACCGGAGTGTCCGGTTCGGGCAAGTCCACGCTCGTGAACGAGGTGCTGCACAAGGCGGTTGCCAATCGCCTGCACCGCGCCAAGCAGCGGCCGGGCGCGCACCGGCGGATCACTGGCCTCGAGCAGATCGACAAGATCATCAACATCGACCAGTCGCCCATCGGGCGCACTCCGCGCTCGAACCCGGCCACCTACATCGGACTCTTCGACCAGATCCGCGATCTCTTCTCGCGAACCCAGGAGGCCCGCGCTCGTGGCTACAAGCCGGGGCGCTTCTCCTTCAACGTGAAGGG
>DASZCV010000103.1:0-2953 GCA_035942755.1 Thermoleophilaceae bacterium | reverse complement strand
GTCACCCACCGCGACGTCGACCGCGCGGGCGAAGCGCGGCATCTGCGCGCGCCCGAGCGCGCACGCGACAGCCACCCCCGCGTGGTGGTTCCACAGATACCGCGGCGGCGTGACGTTGTGGTAGACGAGCAGCTTGCGCTGCGGGAGCTCGAGCGCACCGGTCAGCTGACCCGCGAACGCCGAGTAACGGATGACGAGCAGGTCCCCGGCCGCCGGGCGCAGCGCCTTCACGGGGGCGAACGCGGCGCGGGCGCGAGGGTCGATCGCCACCGCGTGGTCGGCTCCTCCATAGCCGCGTGCCGCGAGCAGCCGGCGCCAGAGCTGCGCCTGCACGCTCACCGCGTCGTAGGGGCCGGCGCTCGAGAGGACCTGATGGACGGCCCTCACAGGAGAGCGATGCGAAGGATTCGACGTCCTTGCCAAATCCTTCACGGGTCCGGGCGCCCGCGCCCGCCGCGCTCCTCGAGCGCGTCGAGGCGAGCCAGCACCGCGATGTTGAAGCGCGTCTGCCGGGCCTCGAGCTCCACGAAGTACTGACGCAGCAGGCGCACCAGGAGGCGCTTGAGCGCGGTGACCGGGGCCCCCGCGCTGCGGGTGGAGTACACGAACTCGTCCGGATCGAGGTCGATGACCGCCCACTCGGCCAGCAGCTCGCGGCTGGGCTCGCCGTCGAGGATCGAGGCATCGAGCGCCCCGCCTCCGCCCACGTCCGGGTAGCCGCCCGCCGCCCGCCGCTCCTTCGCGGCGCGCCGAGCCACCTCGAGTGCCTCCTCCGGACCGGTCATGCGCCCACTAGGCGGCCGGTCACCTGGGAACCGGCTCCTGCGCCCGGCCCGCCACCGTCCATCTGCCGCGCAGATCCGCCGTGCCCTCGCCCTCGAGGGTGTGGGGCACCGTGAAGCGCGCCACCCGGTCGAGCAGGCCGCCGACCGGCGCGTCGTGGTCGTGCACTCCGACGGCCACATCGTATTCGCCCCCCAGGAGCGCGAGGCGCGGGACCTCGAAGGAGAGCTCCACCCGCCCCTCCACCGCACCGAGCGAGGTGTCGGTGCGAAAGCAGCGCCGTCCCCGTACGTTGCGCACCTCGAGCGCTGCCACCGCGCGCTCGGCCGGCACCCGGCAGTCCAGGGAGATCGCCACCGTCAGTGGCTCGCCGGTGCGGAAGGAGTGCCGGCGCCTGCCCTCGGAGTCGCGCAGATCGAGGGCGGTTATCTCCAGGTCGCCGCGCGCGCTCGAGGGCCGCAGGCTCTCCGAGGCGCCCGTTTCCGTGCCGAGCATCCGGTGGTAGAAGAGGAGCCCCTCGGCCACAGGGCCGTCGAAGGCCACCTGACCGTGCTCGAGCACCACCACCCGGCGGCAGACCCGCTCTATCGCCGCCGGATCGTGGGACACCAGGACGAGGGTCGCCCCCGCCTCCATCCGATCGGAGATGTGCGCGAGGCACTTGCGCTGGAAGGACTCATCGCCCACGGCGAGGATCTCGTCGATCAGCATCACGTGGGCATCGAGGTGCGCGACGATCGAGAATCCCAGGCGGAGGTTCATGCCCGAGCTGTAGCCGCGTACCGGGGCGTCGATGAACTCGCTCAGCTCCGAGAACTCGACGATGCGCTCGATCCGTTCCTCCATCTCGTCCTTTCCGAAGCCGTGCAGGGCCCCGCTCAGGTAGATGTTCTCCCGACCGGTGAACTCCGCTCCGAAGCCCGCCGCCAGCTCGAGCAGGCTCACCACCCGGCCGCCGCACTCCGCGCGCCCCGAGTCGAGCGGGACGATGCCCGCCAGGCACCGGAGCGTGGAGGTCTTGCCGGCCCCGTTTCGCCCGATCAGGCCGACCGCCTCGCCTGGCTCCACCCGCAGGTCGACGCAGTCGAGCGCCGGCACCCGCGCCCGGCGGTCTGCCCCGCGGCGCACCACCAGCTCCTTGAGAGTTCGCCTTCGCTCGCGCATCAGGTCGAACGAGCGGCTCGCCTGCTCGAGCACGACCTCACCCGGCCGCAGCGTGCTCATACGATCACCGCGAGGTCGCGCTCCATGCGGCGGAACAGGAGCAGTCCGGCCAGCAGCGCGCCCCCACCGGCACAGAGGAGATAGAGCAACGTCCCGGCCGAGGGCGCGGCGCCCAGGAAGAGCACGTCGCGCACCGCCTCGATGAAGGGTGCGACCGGGTTTGCCCACTGCAGCAGGTCGCCCACCCATGGATGCTCGTGGACTCCCGGCATGTCCTCCACGCGCAGGAAGATCGGCGTGATGAAGAACCACGGCAGGAGGGCGGCCCCCAGCACCGGTTCCACGTCTCGGTAGTGAGCGTGAAGGACCGACACCACCAGCGAGAGCCCCAGCACCATCGCGAAGAGCAGCACCACGATCAGCGGCAGCAGAGCGAGCGCCGGGTCGAGCGAGGAGCGCACCACGAGCGCCACCGGGGTGACCACCGCCAGCATCACGAGGAAGGTCACGAGCTGAACGGTGGCGATCGAGGCGGGGATCGTCTCCCGCGGGAAGCGCACCTTGCGCACGAGCGCGGCGTGCTGGACGATGCTCGGCGCCGCGGACAGCAGCGCCTGGGAGAAGAAGACCCACACGATCAGCCCCACCAGCAGGAACAGCGGGTAGTTCTCGATTCCGCCCGCCACCTTGAGCAGCACGGAGAAGACCAGGGCATAGGCCCCCATCAGCACCAGCGGGTTCACGAAGTACCAGAGGATCCCGAGAGCGGACCCCTTGTACTTCTGTCGCAGCTCTCGGCGCACCATCTGCTCGAAGAGGAAGCGGTAGCGGCGCACTCGGAAGGGAGATTAGGGTCTCACGCGGCGCGCCCGGCGGCGCGAGCGTCAGGCGGGACGCGCCGGGCCGATCACCAGGCGCCCTTGGCCTTGATCACGGCGGGAACGGTCTTCAGCAGGATGGTCAGGTCGAGGAAAACCGACCACCGCTCGAGGTAGAGGAAGTCGAG
>DASZCV010000102.1:0-12841 GCA_035942755.1 Thermoleophilaceae bacterium | reverse complement strand
GAGATCAACACCGCCTATTCCTATGGCCTCGACGATCAGGAGTTCGTGGTCTCCTTCAACGCCGACGAGCCGGCAGAGTTCCTCGACCTGGTCCAGGAGCTCCGCTCGACCGAGTCGAGCGCCTACACCGAGTCGGAGACCCCCATCTTCACCTGCATCAGCGCCACGCCGGAGCGCGCGCTCGACGCGCTCGACGGCGAGGCCTCTCACCGCAGCACGGCGGCGAGCGGAACGGGCGGTCTCGGCTAGCCCGACCGGCGTCCGGCCGCCTCGATCATGTCCTCGAGGCGCGTGAACTTCACGCGCGGGCGCCCGAGCGGCTCTCCGGCGGCCACCTCGGCGGCGTCGATCAGCTGCCAGCCGGCGAAGCTCACGAACTCCGGCTTGCGCTCGGCGATCAGCGCCTCGATCGCCCCCGGGTCGGGGTCCACGGGCTCGGGCAGGCGGCCTTCGGCCATGTCCTCGAGCACGTGGTCCACGGTCTCCTGGGCGTCGCGCTTGTTCGTCCCGATGACCCCGGACGGCCCGCGCTTGATCCAACCCACCACGTACTCGCCGGGGATGGCGTGCTGTTCTGCGGGGTCGATGATGCGGCCCTCCTCGTTGGGGATCGCGCCCTTCCAGTCGTCGAAGGGCACCCCCTCGATCGCAACGCCCCGGTATCCGATCGAGCGAAAGACGATGCCCGCCTCGAGCGTCTCGTGGTCACCGGTCGCCTTGGCGATGAGGGTTCCCTCTCCGCCGTGGTCGAGCTCGTTCCTCACGAACTCCACCGCCTCCACCTTGCCGTCGCCGTGGATGGCGACCGGCGAGCGCAGGAAGCGCAGCACCACCCGCCGGCGCTTGCCGGCCGGCTCTCGCCGCGAGTAGTCGGTGAGGATCTCCACGTTCCGGCGGGCGGTGATCTCACCCTCCCCCTCGATCGAGCGGGCGCTGTGGTCGTCGAGCTCCACCTCCGCGGGATCGACGATCACGTCGGCTTCGGTCAGCTCTCCCAGCTCCCGCAGCTCGGGGTTCGTGAACGCCGCCTGGGCAGGACCTCGCCGCCCCACGACCACGACCTCCTCGATGCCGCTGGCGGCCATCGGGTCGATGGCGTGATCGGCGGTGTCGGTGACCTCGAGCTCCTCGCGGGGAAGGAGCAGCATCCTCGCAACGTCCATCGCCACGTTGCCGTTTCCGATCACCACCGCACGCCTGCACGACAGGTCGAACTTCAGGTCGCGGTAGTCGGGATGGGCGTTGTACCAGGCCACGAACTCGGTGGCGGCCCAGCTGCCGGGGAGGTCCTCGCCCTCGATGCCCATGCTGCGGTCGGTCTGGGCGCCCACGGCGTAGATCACCGCGTGATAGTGGGCCTTCAGCTCCGCGTGGCTGACGTCCTTGCCCACCTCCACGTTGCCGAAGAAGCGAAAGCCGGGCTTTGCGGCGGTCTTCTCATACACACGGGTCACCGACTTGATCTTCGGGTGATCGGGCGCCACGCCCGCCCGCACGAGCCCGAAAGGGGTGGGGAGCCTGTCGAAGAGGTCCACCTCCACCGTCGCCTCCTTTGCACTCAGCAGGTGGCCGGCGGCGTAGAACCCAGCGGGCCCCGATCCCACGACCGCTACGCGCAGAGGATGCTCGGGAGTTCCCGGAAGCGCGGCCATGTCACTGAGGCACCGGCGCCCGCGGCGCTCCGCGGCGGCGGCGGCCGGCGCTCATAGGAGGGGTGCCGCGGGCCGGAGAGGCGTTGCGCGCGGTGTTCCTAGTCGGCGTCGGCAAGCACGTCCTCGAGGTACGGGGCGAGCAGGGTGCTCACCGACGCGGCGGTCGGGCCGGCGGGACCGGCCGGCAGCGTGGCGTAGCTGATGGCGAGGCGCACGAGGCACTGTGCCAGGCGATCGGCGGCGTCCCGCTCGAGCATCGGCCAGCCCGCCACCATCGTCCCCGCCAGCCGCTCGGCCGCCCGTCCGACGATGGCCTCGCCCTCCGTGGTCACGAGGGGCAGCAGGCCGTTCTGGGCGCCGTCGAATACGATCGAGCGCACGAGCGGGTCCTCCCCGGCGGCGGTCAGGAACACATCGAAGGCCGCGGCCAGCGCCGCCCGGGGATCGTCGAGGCGCTCGCGCAGGGCGCCCTCGACTGCCACGAGGAAACGGTCGCCCTCGCGCATGACGAGGGCTCGCGCAAACTCCTCGCGCGAGCCGAACTCCTTGTAGAGGGTCTGCCGGCTCACCCCGGCCGTGCCCGCGATGTCACCCATCGTGACCTCGCCCCAGCTGCGACGCCCGAGCTCGTCGCGCGCCGCATCGAGCAGCGTCTCTCGCAGCAGCTCCCGCGCCGCCTCGCGGTAGAGCTTGAGCTCGCCGGCGCTTCGCACGGCACCGGCGGTGGCGGCTTGAAAGGACACGCTCACCTCAGTCGCCCGGCTCGAAGTCGACCTTGTCGCGCACGCCGCAGTCGGGACAGGCCCAGTCGTCGGGGACCTCTGTCCACGCCGTTCCGGGCGGAAAGCCCTCACGCGGGTGCCCCGCCTCCTCGTCGTAGACGTAGTGGCAGGCCGGGCAGCGGAAGCGGCTCACGACGTTGCCTGCCGCTCGGTGAGCGAGTGCCGCCGCGGGTTCGCGTTCACGCGGCTGAGGTCACCCCCGTAGTGCTCGAGCAGGCGACGGTCCATCACCCGCCGCCAGAGCGGCGGGATCGCCGCCAGCACGATCATGCCGGCGTATCCCGTCGGGAGCTGCGGAGCCTCGTCCACGTGGCGCAGCGCCTGATAGCGGCGCGTCGGGTTGGCGTGGTGGTCCGAGTGGCGCTGCAGGTGGTAGAGCAGCACGTTGGATGCCACGTTGTTGCTGTTCCAGCTGTGCTCGGGCCGGCAGAGCTCGTAGCGCCCGTCCTCCCGCCGCTGGCGCCGAAGTCCATAGTGCTCGAGGTAGTTCACGACCTCCAGCAGAAGGAACCCTCCGACGGCCTGGATCACCAGATACGGAAGGATGACGGGGCCGAAGACGATCGTGAGGCCGGCAAAGAGGACGAAGGTCATCGCCCAGGCGTTGACGATGTCGTTGCGAAGGGTCCAGCGCGACTTGCCCATGCGGCCGAGCCGCTTGCGCTCGAGCTCCCAGCTCGAGCGCAGGCTGCCGAGCACCGTCCGCGGAACGAACGCGTAGAAGCTCTCGCCCATTCGCGCGCTGGCCGGATCCTCCGGCGTGGACACGCGCACGTGGTGGCCGCGGTTGTGCTCGATGAAGAAGTGCCCGTACGCGCTCTGCGCGAGCGCCACCTTGCTGAGCCAGCGCTCGCTACTCGCCAGCTTGTGGCCCAGCTCGTGGGCGGTGTTGATGGCGATCCCACTCACGATGGCCGTCGTGAGTGCCAGCCCGATGCTCTCGACCGGCGACAGATCACCGCTCGACCACAGCCAGCATGCCAACCCGAGCCCGGCGTACTGAAGCGGGATGAAGGCGTAGGTACACCAGCGGTAGTAGCGGTCCCGCTCGAGCCACTTGAGCACGCTGTCCGGAGGGTTCTCCGCGTCGGTGCCTATGAGCAGGTCGAGCAACGGGAACACCCCGAACACCACGAGCGGGCCGAAGAACCAGAAGAGGGAGAGACCCGTGGCCTCCGCCAGGCCCCACGCGAGGAACGGGAACGTCGGCACGAACAGGCCGAGCAGCCACGCGTAGCGCTTGCCGTCCCGCCAGCCTGCGGCGCTCTCGGCTTGCTCGTCCATCCCGGTCGGCACCCGACCCGCCCCGCCTGCCACAGTCGCCACGTGCTCTCCCGTCATAGATGGCCCCAACGTTCGCGCAGTTTACACGTAGGGCGCTCGTGTCAACGGCCGGGGACGCCCCGCGTCCTCACTGACCGGAGCTCGCCACGAGCCCGAAGGCCTCCGCGATCAGCTCGTAGGAGCGCCTGCGTGCCTCGTGTGAATAGGTGATCGTCACGACGATCACCTCATCGGCGCCGTACAGCGCGGCGACCTCCTGCAGTTCTTCGCGCACGGCCGCCGGGCAGCCGAGCACCGCGCGGCGCCGCGGTCCGCTCGCCTCCTGCTCCTGCTGCTCCGAGAGGTAGTGCAGCGCCACCTCGGGGGGCTGCACCGGGATCGACGCCCCGCCGCGCTGCTTCGACATGCTCATCCTGACGCTCGCGGCCAGCCGCGCCGCCTCCTCCTCGCTCTCGGCGCAGATCGCCGATACACAGACGGCCACCCGCGGGGCGGACAGCCGCTGCGAGGCCACGAAGCTCTCGCGATAGAGAGGGGTCATCTCGTGTCCGTCGGGGTTGATGAAGTCACCAAAGGCATACGGCAGCCCCAGCCTTCCCGCCCATAGAGCGCTCTGGCGCGATGAGCCAAGCAACCACGGTTGCGGGCGCGCCGGAAGCCCCGGCAGGGGGGCGAGCTTGGCGAAACGCCGGTCGGGCGGCGGGGTGCCGTCCAGGTGCGCTACGAGCTCGGCGAGCTGCTCGAAGAAGTCATACGGCGCGGGCACGCGGCGGTCCCGCTGAAGCGCATGGGTATGCATCGCGTCGGCGCTCTCGCCACGGCCGATGCCGAGATCGATCCTGTCGCCGAAGACCCCGCTTAGCACGCTGAAGCTCTCCGCCACCTTCCACGGGCTGTAGTGGGGCAGCATCACACCGCCACTTCCCACGCGAAGCCGCGCGGTGGCCGAGGCGATCGGCCCCACCAGCACCTCGGGGCTCGCGCCCGCCAGCACGGGGGTCCCGTGGTGCTCGGCGACCCAGTAGCGGTGGTACCCGAGCTCGTCGGCCAGCCGTGCCAGGTCGAGGGTGTTCGCCAGCGCCTGGGCGCCGGTGGAGCCCTCCGATATCGGCGACTGGTCGAGCACGCTCAGCCGCAGCGGCGGCGGGCGGGCGGCTGGGCTCTCCTCTCCTGCAGGCATCGCGGTCACCGAGAGTAGTGGCCCCTCGCCGGCCCGCCGGGCTCTCCGGCGCCATACCGCCATCATCCGATGCGATGGAACGCGTGGCCGTCATCGACATGGGCTCGAACTCCTTCCGCCTGGTGGTCTTCCAGTACGAGCCGGGCAGCTGGTGGAGCCTCGCAGACGAGATCAGGGAGGCCACGCGAGTGAGCGCGGGAATGGGCGACGAGGGCGTGCTCAAGCCAGAGCCGATGGACCGCGCCCTTCACACCGCCGCCGTCTTCTCCTCCTTCTTGCGGGCGGCGGGCGTCGAGCGCGTGGACCCGGTGGCCACGAGCGCGATTCGCGACGCCGCCAACCGCGACGAGCTGCTCTCCTCGATTCGCGAGCGCACCGGTCTCGAGGTGCGGGTCATCAGCGGCGCTGAGGAGGCCTGGTACGGCTACCTGGCGATCGCCAACTCGCTGGCGCTCGACGACGGCTTCGGCATCGACGTGGGCGGCGGGAGCGTACAGCTGATGCGCATCGCCGACCGGCGGCTCGAGGAGGCCGAGTCCGTGCGCCTGGGATCGGTGCGCGTCTCCGAGGCCTTCCTCGGCGGCGAGGAGACCTCCGGCAAGCAGCTGAAGGGGCTGCGCAAGCACGTCTCGCGGACCCTCGCGGAGCTCGAATGGTGGGAGGCGGCGGACGGCCGGCGGCTCGCTGGGATCGGAGGCACCATCCGCAACCTCGCCACCGCGGCGCAGAAGACCCTCGACCTTCCCGACGTGGACGTCCAGGGATTCGTGCTCGAGCGCGATCTGCTCGAGGACCTGATCGAACGGATCGCCTCTAAGCCGGTGTCCAAGCGCGCATCGATCAAGGGCATCAAGCCCGACCGCGCCGACGTGATCCTGGGCGGAGCGGTCGTGGTGGCCGCGGCGATGGACCACGGCGGCTTCGACGCCCTCGAGGTCAGCGAGGCGGGGCTGCGTGAGGGCATCTTCTTCGAGCGTCTCCTCGAGGGCCGCGATCCGCCGCTGCTCGAGGACGTGCGCCACGAGTCGGTCATCAACCTCGCCCACCGCTTTCGCACCGACGACGCGCACGTCGAGCACGTGGCGCGCCTCTCACTGCAGATGTTTGACGCCCTCGGCAAGGCCGGCCTGCACAGGTTCGGCGACCCCGAGCGGGAACTCCTGTGGGCCGCCTGCATGCTGCACGACATCGGGATGACGATCGACTACGACGACCATCACCATCACTCCCGCTACCTCATCCAGAGCGCGGGGCTGCCGGGCTTCGACCCCCGGGAGCTCGAGCTGATCGCCCTGGTGGCCCGCTGGCATCGCAAGGGCGACCCCGACGCCTCGGCCCTGCGCGACCTAGAGCGAAAGGGCGACTCCGACCGCCTGCAGCTCCTCTGCGGGGTGATCCGCCTGGCCGAGCAGCTCGAGCGCAGCAGGGACCGTTCGGTGGCCTCCGTGCGGCTCGAGGATGGCGAAAAGGGCGTGACCCTGCGTGCGGTCACGCGCGGCGATGCCGGCTCGGACCCCAGCGTGGCCATCTGGTCGGCGCAAGGGAACGCGGACGTCCTCGCGGCGGCGATCGGCAAGGCCGTGGAGGTGGTCGGTCCGGCGGCGTGAGCGGGTGTCTGGCGGCCGACCCGCCCATGGCCACGGACAGTATTGGAGGCGACCTCAATTCGGGTTACTCGTCGACCCTGTTCGGGTAATCGCGCCCTTCCGCGACGCACACCTTGACAAGGGTGGCGGGATCGTTAGCTTGCACTTTCGGAGATAACGAGCGCGCCTCCGGGCGGGGAGACTGGGATGAGGGCTTTGGTTCGTGGTGGCATTGGCGTCGCCGTGCTGGCGGTGGTCGTCGTTGCAGCCCTACAGGGCGGAGGCGAAGCGGCCCTCGGGCAAACGGGAGGCCAGGGGCTGAGCCTGGTTCCTCGCTACACGACCATCCGGGTGAACAACCCGGAGCCCGCGGATCGCGCGCAGATGGGTTGGCTCGGAATCGCAAACGCGGGAGACCTGAACGGCGACGGGGCCGATGACGTGCTGGTGCCGAATTACGAGGGCCCGGGCAAGATCTTCATCTTCAGCGGCGCCACGGGTCAGCTGCTCCGGACGCTCGAGCTGCCCGACGCCGCTACGAGCACCGCCGGCAGCGCCGGCAACTTCGTCTACCCGGCAAAGCTGACCGATCTCGGGTCGTGCCCCGGCACGGCAGCCAACCAGCCGTGCCCGTCCATCGCCGCAGGCGATGGGGTGCCGGAGGTCCTGGTTGGCGCGTCGGGGGTTGACATTCCGGGTGCGGCACCTGACATGGGACGGGCCTACGTCTTCGACGGAGCTACCGGCGCCCTGTTGAAGAAGGTGCAGATGCCGCCGGCCGACCTTGCAGCGGAGGCCGCGCAGTTTCCCACCGGCAAGAGCTTTTCCTTCGGCCGTGCGGTGATCTCGCCTGCCAGCGAGTTTCCGGCGACCGCATCAGCCAACGTCAAGCGCGGCGACTTCGACGGAGGCGGCAAGGCCGACTTCGTGGTCGGAAACCCGACCTTCTACGAGTCCGGCCCGGCCAGCAACCCTTCCTGTAATCCCGGGCCCTGCCCGGGGTCGGGCAGGGCCTACTTCTTCAGGGGAGAGGACATCACCGGCAGCGCGAACACGATCCTCGATGCCCCGCTGCGGGTCGTGAAGAACCCGGCGGCCGAGAGCGATGCCGAGCACGAGCGCTTCGGGCACGCGTTCGTGGCCGTCGGCGACGTTGGGCAGTGCAACACCAGCCCCGGGGCGGGAGTCTCCTGTCCGGCCGGTACGACGGTTGCGGACGGTCGCCCCGAGGTCGTGGTCACCGCGCACCGCGCTGAGTCGGGTGGTCTTGATGCAGGCGTCGTCTGGCTCGTTGACGGAGCGACGGGCGCGATCCTGAGACGCTATGACCACCCCGAGCCGCAAGACAACGCCCTTTTTGGCTACACCGTCGGCACGATGTCCACTGCCGTAGGGGATATTGCCGGCTCCCCGCTGCCGGATATCTACGCCCCGGCAGTGGGACAGGTGGGAGTGGAGGTCGGACAAGGCCGCGGATACGTCCTGAACGGGGATTGGGCGAGTTCGCCCTCCCTCCTGGCCCGCCTCGATGACCCGACACCCCACCGCGGCGAGAACTTCGGCACCCCGGTCTCGGGGATAGGCAATGTCAGTGGCGATGCGCGCAACGAGATACTCGTCGGCGTTGCCGGCCCGTGGACGCCGGGCGACGACCGGACATACCTGGGGCAGGTGCTGGTCGTCGAGCCCGCCACCGGCGCGATCAAGCTGACACTCGAGGACCCCGACCAGCAGCCAGGAAGCGGCTTCGGGCAGGGCGCGGTGCAGATCGGCGACGTCAACCGGGACGGAGCGATGGACTTCGCGGCGCTGTCGGGCTACTGGACTGGCGAGACCGACCGCGAGGGACGGCTCTACATCTTTCACAGCATCAACCCACCAAGCCAGACGCCGAAGGGGCCGCCGCCTGTGGGGCTGGCCGCCTTCGAAGGGTGCCCTGCGACGAGCGCGAATGTGATCCGTGCCAGCTCGGCGAATAACCGGATCACCGGCACGGTGGGCGGGGACCGGATCTTCGGCGGCACGGGCAACGACGTGGTCGATGCCCTGGCGGGCAACGATTGCGTTGACCTGGGCACGGGCGATGACCGTGGCCAGGGCGGCCTTGGAAACGACCTGCTGCTCGCTGGCGACGGGGCCGACCGCGTGAGTGGCAGCTCGGGCAAGGACAAGGTGAACGGAAACCCGGGCAACGACCGCCTCGACGGCGGCCGCCACGACGACAACATCGCCGGTGACGCGGGCAACGACACGCTGCTTGGCGGCTTTGGCAACGACCGGCTGCACGGCGTCAGTGGAAAGGACCTGATCACCGGCAGCCGCGGGCGTGATCGGATCAACGGCGGCGCCGGCAACGACCGCGTCTCCGGCGGCTCGAGCGGCGACCGGATCGCAGGCGATGCGGGCAGCGACCGCATCAACGGCAACTCGGGCGCCGACAGCATCAGCGGCAACTCGGGCAACGACCGCATCACCTCGCGTGACAACTCGCGCGACAAGGTCAACTGCGGCGGAGGCCGCGACACCGTGGTGGCCGACCGCAAGGACCGCGTCGCGCGCAACTGCGAACGCGTCAAACGCAGCTAGGGACTTCCAAGCGGGCCGACGTGCACGAGCTCGACGGCACGCGCAGCCGCCCTCGCCGGCGGCTGGCTGTCGTGCAGGGCATGCTGGTCGCGGTGATATTGACCTCGTCCCTGCCCGGCGCTGCCTTGGCCGAGCAGGCTTCTCAACCCGCTTCGGCCGCGGCGGCCAGGCTCGATGTCGGGCGAAACCACAGCTGCGCGGTGCTCGCCGGCGACAGAGTGCGCTGCTGGGGATACGGCGCCGAGGGTCAGCTCGGCTACGCCAACACCGCCACGATCGGCGACGACGAAGCGCCGGGGTCGGTAGGGCCGGTCCAGCTGGGCCCCGGCCGCACGGCGACGGCGATCAGCGCCGGCGGTTTTCACACCTGCGCCCTGCTCGACGACGGCAGCGTGCGCTGCTGGGGTTACGGCCGTAATGGACGGCTCGGCTACGCCAACCTCGACAACGTCGGCGATGACGAATCGCCTGGCTCGGTCGAACCGGTCGACCTTGGTCGAGGGCGCACCGCCACGGCGATCAGCGCCGGCTTTGGCCATACCTGCGCCCTGCTCGACAACGGCAGCGTGCGCTGTTGGGGTTATGGAGAGAACGGAGCGCTTGGCTACGCCGACACAGCTGACATCGGCGACGACGAGTCGCCTGGCTCGGCGGGACCGGTCGACCTGGGCCAAGGGCGTACCGCCACGGCGATCAGCGCCGGCAACGACTTCACTTGCGCGGTCCTCGATGACGGGAGCGTACGCTGCTGGGGCCTGGGCCTCGACGGTCGACTCGGCTATGGCAACACGTTGCGCGTCGGCGACGACGAAACTCCCGGCTCCGTCGGGCCGGTCGACGTCGGGCCCGAACGCACGGCCGCGGCGATCAGCGCCGGCGCCCACGGAACCTGCGCACTGCTCGACGACGCCACGGTGCGCTGCTGGGGAGAGGGAAGGGAAGGCGCGCTCGGCTACGGAGACGGGAAGTACGTGGGCGACAACGAGACCCCCGGCGCCGTCGGTCCGGTCGACATCGGAGCCGAGCGCACCGCAACAGCGATCACCGCCGGGCGCCACACCTGCGCAGTGCTCGACATCGCCGCCGTGCGCTGCTGGGGGCCCAACGCCAGAGGGCAGCTCGGTTACGCCAACGCCACCACCATCGGAGACACCGAGACGCCCGGCTCGGCCGGGCCGGTCGACCTTGGAGAGGGGCGAACCGCCACGGCCGTCAGCGTGGACGAGTCTCACACCTGCGCGCGGCTCGACAATGGCGCTGTGCGCTGCTGGGGCTACGGCGGTAATGGCCGGCTCGGGCTCTGCAACGAGCGAAACATCGGCGATGACGAGTCTCCGGCCATGGTCCCCCCGGTTGCGCTCGAGTCGGCCGATTGCCCTATCTCCGGCCCGACGGTCCAATCGCGCCCCCCACCACGCAGCGCGCCGGGCGTTGCGGATGCGCTGTCTCAGGCTCTCGGGGCCCAGGCGGCGAGGCTGGGCGGCCTTCGAAGCTGTCTCTCGAGGGTGGCGCGCCATACGCGGCGGGAGTTGGGCCGTGCGCGCCACGGCTCGCGTTCTCGCCGCGGCGCTGCAAAGCGCCACATCAAACGTCACAGGGCCCAACTGCGCGGCCGGTGCTCGAGGGTCTGGGGCCGCACGCCTGGACGCGTCACCGGGTTGAAGGCCAGGGCTCTCTCCCGCAGGAGCGTCGTCCTCACCTTCAAGGCACCGGGCACTGACGGCTCGCGCCCGCCCGCCGCACACACCTACCTGGTCAAGGAGTCCAAGCGGCCGATCCGCACCAGACGCGCGTTCCGGCGTGCCCCCGCGCTATGCAAGGGAAGGTGCCGCTTCGCCACGGTCACCGCCGTTGGCGCTCCGATCAGCCTGAGGGTCACCCATCTGCGGCCACGGACGACGTATTACTTCGCGGTCGTCGCTCGCGACAACGTTTCCCAACGGCGCGGTCCTCGGGGACGGGCCGTGAGGGTGAGGACGCCCTGAGCCGAGTGTCCTGGTGATCCTTGCCGACCCGCTATGGACGGGGATCGAGGTTAGACCAACCTCGTCTCGAGCCTGCCGAGCTGCGGCGAGTCGATCACCACCTCGTCGCCCGGCTTGAGCCACACACGCGGGGACCTCAGGCTGCCCACGCCGGCGGGCGTGCCGGTCGAGACGAGGTCTCCCGGCTCGAGGGTCATGAGCAGCGAGAGGTAGGCCACGAGTGCCGGCACGGGATGCACCAGGTCCGAGGTGGAGCCGCGCTGCATCACCTCCCCGTTCAGCGCGAGCTCGATCTCGATCGCGTCGTGGGGTCCCGCCTCGTCGGGTGTCACGAGTGCCGGTCCGCACGGCGCGGAGCCATCGAACACCTTGCCGGGCATCCACTGCGGCGTGGCGAACTGAAGGTCGCGGGCCGAGAGGTCGTTCAGGAGGGTGTAGCCCGCCACGTGCTCGAGCGCCTCCTCCTCCGGCACCTCCTTGCAGCGATCGGCGATCACGAACGCCACCTCGGCCTCGTAGTCCACCTTGTTGCTGGCGGCGGGCAGTGGCACCGTGGCGCCCGTAGGGACGAGGGCGTTGGCGTACTTGGCGAAGATGGCGGGCGTCTCGGGGGGCTCCGTTCCCTGCTCCTGCGCGTGCGAGCGATAGTTGAGCCCGATGCACACGATCTTCCCGGGCGCGGGGACCGGCGGGAGCAGGCGCACCGACTCCAGCGCGATCCCGGCGCCGGCGGACGGGGCGGTCGGCAGGCCGCGGCGAAGCAGGGCGCCGAGGTCACCGTCCCCGGGGCCGCCGAGCGGTACCACCTCCGCTCCCCGCAGCTCACCGGCCTGCGGGCCGTCGCCGGAGTCGAAGGTCACGAGTCGCACGGGCCGACGATAGTCGGTGGCCCCCGCCAGGCCGTCCCCGTACCCTCACGGTGTGGCCACCAAGGGGAACAACTCGATTCCAACCGGTCGCCTGCGTCGAACGGCCAAGGTGGCCGGGCTGGCCGGCGGCCAGACCGCGCGCAACTACGCCACGAAGGCGGCCAACCTCGCCCGCGACGAGGACGGCAGGCGCGAGGCCGCCGGGCGCCGGCAGGCCGAGGCGGCCGAGCAGATACTGGAGGTGCTGGGAAACATGAAGGGCGCCGCGATGAAGGTGGGCCAGGTGGCCTCCTTCATCGACACCGGGGCCTTTCCCGAGGAGTCGCGTGAGCGAATCCAGGCAAAGCTCGCCGAGCTGCGCGAGTCGGCGCCACGCGTGCCCTTCAAGGACATGCGCCGCGTCATCGAGGACGACCTCGACCAGCCGCTCGACGAGGTCTTCTCCCGTTTCGACGAGGAGGCCGTGGCCGCCGCCTCGATCGGTCAGGTCTACCGCGCCACCCTCAAGGGCACCGCCGGCTCCCGCTCCGCCGGGCGTGAGGTGGCCGTGAAGGTGCAGTACCCCGGGGTGGCCCCGGCGGTGCGCTCCGACCTTCAGAACCTGGGCCTGATCATGCGGGTGGCCAAGCGGATCGCCCCCGGCATGGACGCCAAGGCCATGACGGCGGAGATCCGGGAGCGGCTCTCCGACGAGCTCGATTACGAGCACGAGGCCCAGAGCCAGCGCGCCTTCGCCCGCGAGTGGCGCGGGCACCCGTTCGTGGTGATCCCGGACGTGATCACCTCCCTGTCGCACGAGCGCGTGCTCGTGACCGAGTGGGTCGACGGCATCGGCTTCGAGGAGATCAGGCAGCTGCCCCCCGCGGAGAGGGACCGCTTCGCCGAGATCCTCTTCCGCTTCTTCTTCGGCTCACTCC
>DASZCV010000101.1:0-6838 GCA_035942755.1 Thermoleophilaceae bacterium | reverse complement strand
AGCAGTACGTCGGCTGCGGGGAACTCGGTGCGGACGGCGCCGTCGAGCTCGGCGGCGGTGCGGACGTCGATCCAACGTACGCCGGCCGGACGCGCGAGGGCGACGTTCGCGGCGACGAGCGTGACCTCGGCGCCGCGCCGGCGGGCCTCCGTTGCGAGTGCGACACCCATGCGACCCGATGAGCGATTGCCGACGTAGCGCACGGAGTCGATCGGCTCCTCGGTGCCACCGGCGGTCACGAGCACCCGCAGGCCGTCGAGCGAGCGCGGGCGAAACGGCGCCTCGAGAGCGGCCTCGATCGCGGCGAGGATCTCCGGCGGCTCTGCCAGCCGCCCCACCCCCCACTCTCCTTTCGAGGCGAGCGGCCCCGTGCCCGGCGCGACGATCGCCGCCCCACGCAGTCTCAGCGTCTCGACGTTTGCCTGCGTGGCGGCGTGCCCCCACATGCGGTCGTTCATCGCGGGCGCGAGGACGAGCGGCGAGGCCGCCGCCAGAGCCGCGCTCGTGAGCAGGTTGTCGGCATGCCCACCGGCGAGCTTGGCGAGCGTGTTGGCGGACGCGGGAGCGATGACATAGACGTCGCTGCGGCTTACGAGCTCGAGGTGCGAGATCGGGTCCTCCTCGGGCGGCGGATCGCCCGGAAAGGCGCCGCGAGCTGGATCCGGCTCGAACTCGTCGACGAGCACGGGTGCGCCCGTAACGCCCTCGAACGTCGCCCGTCCCACGAACCCGAGGCTCGCGCGGGTCTGCACGACGCGGACGGAATGCCCCGCCTTGGTCGCCAGCCGAACGACCTCCACGGCCTTGTAGGCCGCTATCCCACCGGTGACACCCAGAAGAATCCGCGCCACCGGCCTACGACCCTCCTGCGACGCACCCGGGGCCTACGGCCGTTCGGGGACCAAGCAGTGCGCGGACGGCCACGGGTGCCTTGCACCCGACCGACCGAGGACAAAGCGCTGCGCCGGTCACCGCCGGCTAATCGCGGTAGCGGTACTTGATCTTGCCGTCGGCGATCTCCTCGAGGGCGATCTTCAGATAGTTCTTCGACCCGGTCTCGACCATCGGCGGCGGGTACTCGTCGAACGTCCCCTCCCCGAGGTTGTGGTAGTAGGAGTTGATCTGGCGGGCGCGCTTGGCGGCGACCAGCACGCAGGCGTAGTGCGAGTCGACCTGCTCGAGCAGCGTGTCCAGGCGGGGTTTTATCACGTCGAAGTCTCTAATCGTCGGGGGCGCACATGCTAGCGGCAAGACCCACGAGCTCTCTCACCGCGCGATCCAGGTCGTCGTTCACCACCACGCAGGAGAACTCCTGCTGCGCGGCAAGCTCCATGGGCGCTACCTCCAGGCGGCGGGCTATCTGCTCCGGGGAGTCCGAGCCCCGACTCTCGAGACGCTCGCGCAGGTCTTCGAGCGAGGGCGGCGCGATGAAGACCTGGGTGGCACCCGGAAGGCTCTCACGCACCTGACGGGCGCCCTGGAGGTCGATCTCGAGAACGATTCCCCGGCCCGGTCGCTCGAGCTCGGAGCGCAGCGTGCCGTAGCGGTGCCCGGCATAGACGGCGTGCTCCACGAACTCCCCGCGCTGCACCCGGTCGGCAAACTCACGGGGATCGAGGACGTGGTACTCGCGACCGTGCTTCTCCCCCGGCCGGGGCGCCCGCGTGGTGGCGGACACCGCCAGCTCGAGCCCCGGGCAGCGCTCGAGGAGGGCCTGGATCAGCGTCCCCTTCCCGACCCCCGACGGGCCGGTGATCACGAGGACCGCCGTCTGGTCAGCCGGCAGGCCTATCGCGACGTCAGGTAATCGACGATCTCCTTGCGCTGTCGCTCGGAGAGCCCTTGGAACGTCTTGCTGTGCGAAACGCGGCAGTGCCGCAGTACCTTGCCCGCCTTGACGCGCCCGTACTTGGGTACGGCCATCAGCATGTCGAAGACCTTCGCTGTGAGCAGATATTGCGGGGGGTCGAGCAGCAGCGCCTGGATGGCCACCTTGCCCGCTTTTAGCTCCCGCTTGAGGCGTGCGCGCCTCATCCTGATCTCATTTGCGCGCTTGAGCGCCTGCTTTCGCTGGTCCAAGGAACGCTCCGGTGTAAGGCCGGCGGAGGAGGGCTTTGAGGGCGACTCGGTGGCGACCGACATGGGGCGGCGATCATACACACGGATCGGCGGCCGCCGAAGCCGTTTCGGCAAAAAAACGCCGAATTCACCTTGACCTCCACCTGAGCTTGAGGAAGCTCGATGCTGCGTGACCGTTTCCCCGTGCTTTGCAGGGGAATTAGGGGCGGCTACAGGCCGGCGGGCGATCGAGGGCGGCCTTTTCCGCTCCTATATGCGCGATTTGCCCCTTGTGGGCCCAGGATCACCTCCATCTCGGCCGCGATTCGCCGGCCGGCCCCCGGATCGCGGAAGCTCTCCGTGCCGACGGCTACGCAAGTGGCTCCCGCGGCCAGGAAATCGACCGCGTCGCCGCCGGAGGCGATCCCGCCCATCCCGATCAGGGGAACCTTCGTCCTCGCCGCCACGGCGGCCACCTGCTGTAGCGCGACGGCGCGCACGGCGGGGCCTGAAACGCCGCCGGTCACCCCGCCGAGCCAGGGATCGCGCGTATGCGGGTGGAGCGCCATCCCCTTCAAGGTGTTGATCAGCGCGATCGCATCCGCCCCGGCCGCCTCGGCGGCAGCCGCCACCGCGGGAGGGTCGACGGCGTTCGGGGTGAGCTTCACGATCAGCGGCTTCTCGGTGAGCGGGCGCACCCGCTCCACTGCGGCCGCGGTCTCCGCCGGGTCGGCGCCCATGATGAGACCGGTCTCCACGTTGGGACAGGACACGTTCAGCTCCAGCAGCGCCACCTCCTCGCGCTCCCCTACGCGCTCGACCAGCAGCGCGAGCTCCTCGCGCGCGAAGCCCATCACCGAGACCACGAGCGGCACCGGCAGCTCGGCCAGCCGCGGAAGGTCGTGGGATAGAAAGCCCGTGATTCCCCTGTTCGGCAGGCCGATCGAGTTGATCAGCCCCGCCGGCGCCTCCCACAGCCGCGGCGGTGGGTTGCCCTGCCGCGGCTCGACCGTGACGGTCTTCGACACGAAGGCGGCGAAGGGAAACCGCTCCAGCAGCTCGTCACCGAAGGCCCGATGCGCGGCGATGGCGTCGAACGTGCCCGATCCGTTCAGCACCGGCCCGCTCAGTTGCACACCGCACAACACGACGGGAGGTGCCGCGCCTGCGGCGGGCGGCTCTGCGGGACCCGCCGGCTGCGCGGTCACGAGTGCCCGGCTCCGGTGAGCAGCGCCGTCTCGAGCAGTTCGGCGTCGAGCACCGGTCCGTCGACGCAGATCCTGACGTAGCCCTCGCGGGTGGGGGCCACACAACCGAAGCACGCCCCGAAGCCGCACGCCATACCCGACTCGAGCGCTAGCTGGGCGCGAACGGAGCGCTCGGCGCAGAGAGCCCGAACCGCTTCGAGCATCGCCGGTGGACCGCAGGCATAGACGGTCACCGCGGGGTCCCGCTCGAGCCCTTCGAGCAGAGGCTCCGTCACCAGGCCGGGGCGGCCGACGGAGCCGTCATCGGTCATCACGGCGAGCAGCGGCGAGGCGCCGCCGGGCAAGCCGGCGAGGAAGAGATCCGCCGCCTGGGCATACTCGGAGGAGCGAAAGCCGAGCAGCACCTCGACGCCTTCGTGCCACGTCCCGGAAAGCTCGTCATGCAGGCAGAGCAGGGGCGCCACGCCGATGCCACCGCCCACCAGCAGCGCCCGCGTGCCCGCCGCCGGCGAGCGAAAGCCCACGCCGAGCGGTCCCACCAGGGCAAGCGGATCTCCAGGCGAGAGCTGACCGAGCCGGTGCGTGCCGGGCCCCACGGCCTCGAGCAGGAACGCAAGCTCGGTACCGCCATCGGGGTGGCGGCGAACACGCGCGAAGGAGAACGCCCGTGGCAGGTACGGACGCTCGCCGCTTCCTCCACCCCACCGCTCGCCCGCGGCCAGCATGTAGAACTGGCCGGGACGCGGGTCGGGCGGGCCGGCGATGTCGTGCGCGACGAGAAGGTCGTAGCCACCGAGCCGCACCTTGGCGCTCACCTCCGCCATCCGCCGCTCCGGCGGGGCCAGCGTGCGGGGCTCGGCCGCCATCGCCCTACTCGCCGTGGGGCGATGGAAGGTGGCCGTGCAGCTCCTGCAGGGAAACCACGGGCGGGTCCTCCGAACGGCGCGCGCGGATCGCGCGCTGGGCGGCGCTCGCCCCGCTCATCGTGGTGATGCAGGGGATGCCGCGAGCCACGGCGGCCCGCCGGATCTCGTAGCCGTCGGCTCGCGCGCCCGAGCCCGTCGGAGTGTTGACCACCAGGTCCACCCCGCCCGCCTCGATCCTCTCCACGACGTTGGGTGAGCCCTCGGTGAGCTTGCCGATTCGCTCCACCGGCACCCCCATCCGCCGGATGGCCTGCGCGGTGCCTCCCGTTGCGAGCACCTTGAAGCCCAGGTCGTGCAGCGAAGCCGCGAGCTGGGTTGCGGTGGACTTGTCACCGGCGGGCACGCTGATGAAGACGGTGCCTCCGGTCGGAAGGCCCGCCCCCGCGGCCGCCTGTGCCTTGCCGAATGCGGTCGGGTAGTCCGAGGCGACCCCCATCACCTCCCCTGTCGACTTCATCTCCGGCCCAAGCAACGCGTCGGCCCGCGGGAAGCGGCCGAAGGGCAGGACCGCCTCCTTCACCGAGACGTGGCCAGGAGAGGCCGGGAGCCCCAGGTCGGACATCTCAGCCAGCCGCTCCCCGAGCATCAGTCTGCACGCCACCTTGGCCAGCGGCACGCCGATCGCCTTCGACACGAACGGCACCGTGCGCGAGGCACGCGGGTTGGCCTCGATCACGTACAGCTCGTCATCGCCGAACACGGCGAACTGGATGTTGATGAGCCCCACCACGCCAAGCCCCAGGGCAATCCTCTCAGTGGCGCTCTGCACCTGGCCGAGCATCTCGGGGCCGATCGACATCGCGGGGATGACGCAGGCCGAGTCGCCGGAGTGGACCCCCGCCTCCTCGACGTGCTGCATGATCGCCCCCACGCGCACCGTGTGGCCGTCGCAGAGGGCATCCACGTCGATCTCGATCGCATTCTCGAGGAAGCGGTCGAGGAAGATCGGGGTGATCTCCCGTGGCGGCTGCACTCCCCCGTGCGCCCCGCCGTTTCCGGCGGCGGCGGCCTTGGGAGGGTTGAGGAGGGCCGGGTCCCCGGGGCCGGGGTGGTGGCGGCCCAGGTAGTCGGCGAGCTGCTCGCCGGAGTAGCAGATCTCCATCGCCCGACCGCCGAGTACGTATGAGGGGCGCACCAGCAGCGGGTAGCCGACGTCCCCGGCGGCGGCGAGTGCTCCGTCGGCCGAGGCCGCGGTGGCGAAGGGCGGCCCCTTCAGTCCCAGTTCGTCGAGCAGCGCTCCGAAGCTCGGCCGGTCCTCGGCCAGGTGGATCGACTCCACCGGAGTTCCCAGCAACGGGACCCCGGCGTCGGCAAGGCCCCGGGCGAGCTTCAGCGGGGTCTGCCCCCCGAACTGCACGATCACGCCTTCGGGGCACTCGAGCTTCAGGACCCCGAGGACATCGTCGAGGGTGAGCGGCTCGAAGTAGAGCCGGTCGCTCGTGTCGTAGTCGGTCGACACGGTCTCCGGATTGCAGTTGATCATCACGGCGTCGCGCCCGGATGCCCTGACGGTCATCGCGGCATGCACGCAGCAGTAGTCGAACTCGATGCCCTGTCCGATGCGGTTGGGGCCGGAGCCGAGGATCACGACCGATGCGTTCTCCCGCCCCCTGTCCCCCTGCGGAGTGCGGCGCACGTCGTGGCGGGGGCCGTCGGGACCCGGGCGCTCCCAGCCCGAGTAGTAGTAGGGCGTGGCGGCCTCGAACTCGGCCGCACAGGTGTCCACGGCCTTGAAGGTGCGCACGAGGCCCGCCTCGGGATCCTCGCCGCCGGCGAGCGCGGCGATCTCCGCCATGAACCACGGGTCGATCCCGGTCCGCGCCACGAGCGCCTCCTGCGCCACGCCGCGCCGGATGCCCTCGAACAGGCACTCGTATCGGTCGTGGGAGGGCGTCTGCAGGTGGTGCAGCAGGTCGTGGGTGTCGGCCGGCACGGGGGGATCGACATCGAGCTCGCGGGAGCGCATCGCCTTCGCGAACGCCTGCTTGAAGGTGCGCCCGATCGCCATCGCCTCGCCCACGGACTGCATGTAGGTGGACAGGAGCCCGTCGGCCCCGGGGAACTTCTCGAAGGCAAACCGCGGCCACTTGACCACGACGTAGTCGATCGTCGGCTCGAAGCTCGCGGGCGTGAGCCGCGTGATGTCGTTGTCGATCTCCTCGAGCGCGTAGCCCACCGCCAGCCTGGCGGCGATCTTGGCGATCGGGAAGCCGGTGGCCTTCGAGGCGAGCGCGGAGGAGCGCGACACGCGCGGGTTCATCTCGATCACCACGATCTCATCGGTCTCGCGGTTCACGGCGAACTGGATGTTCGACCCGCCGGTCTCCACCCCCACGGCGCGGATGACGGCGATCGCCTGGTCGCGCAGGGCCTGGTACTGGCGGTCGGAGAGCGTCTGCTGGGGGGCCACGGTGACCGAGTCCCCGGTGTGCACGCCCATCGGGTCGACGTTCTCGATCGAGCAGACGATCACGACGTTGTCGTTGCGGTCGCGCATGACCTCGAGCTCGAACTCGCCCCTGCCGATCACCGACTCCTCCACCAGCACCTGACCTATGGGGCTGGCCGCACGGCCCTCGGCCACTCTCTCGCGGTACTCGGCCTCCGTGCGGGCGATCCCACCTCCGTGCCCGCCCATCGTGTAGC
>DASZCV010000100.1:0-5208 GCA_035942755.1 Thermoleophilaceae bacterium | reverse complement strand
GATCTTCACCGAGCTGCTCGAGAAGGGCGATCGCCGCGAGGCCTTCCGCGTGGCCTCGGGGGTCTTCTTCCTGCTGACCGTCGTGCTCGGGGCGATCACAGCAGCGTTCGTCCTCGCCGCCCCCGTGCTCGTGCCGCTGTTCGCGCCCGGTTTCGACCCCGCGCTCGAGGCCCTCACCGTCTCCCTCTCGCGTCTGATGTTCCCGATCGTCGCGCTCCTGGCCATCTCCGGGCTTGTGGGCGGGATGCTCAACTCGTTCGACCACTTCAGCGTTCCCGCGCTCGCGCCGATCGCCTGGAACCTGGTGATCATCGGCGCGCTCGTCGGGCTGACGCCGGTCTTCCCCGAGGAGGATCAGATCTACGCGTACGCGATAGGGGTGCTGGCGGGCACCGTCGTGCAGTTCCTGCTGCCGCTGCCATGGCTGCGCGGCCGCGGCGGGCGCTTCAGCCTGGCTCTGGACTGGCGCAACGAGCGGGTCCGGAAGGTCCTCCGGCTCATGCTGCCGGTGACCATCGCGCTCGGAATGATCAACCTGAGCCTCTTGATCAACTCCCTCTTCGGCACCTTGGTGCAGAAGGAGGCGCCCGCCGCGATCGACAAGGCCTTTCGCATCTACCAGCTGCCGCAGGGGCTCTTCTCGATCTCGATAGCCACGGTCCTCTTCCCGACGCTGGCGAAGCTGGCCGCAAGGGGAGCCACGGAGGACCTCCGCCGCACGATGGCCAACGGCATGCGCCAGATCGGCCTGCTCTTGATCCCGAGCGCGGTCCTCATGGCGGTCCTCGCCGAGCCGATCACCCGGCTCCTCTACGAGCGGGGGGAGTTCGGGGCCCAGGCCACCGATCTCGTGGCAACCGCGCTCGTGTGGTGGTCGATCTCCCTGCCCTTCCAGGGCGTGAGCCTGTTGTTCTCACGCACCTTCTTCAGCCTCCAGAGGCCGTGGGCCACCACCGCGCTTGCCGGCGTGAACATGGCGGTGAACGCGCTCGTGGCGCTCGCGCTCTACAAGCCGTTCGGAATCGGCGGCATCGTGATCGGCACGGTGGCCGGCACCCTCGTGATGACGGTGGCACAGGGGTGGCTGCTGCGGGGGCGACTGGGCGGAATCGAGGGCGTTCCCACGCTTGTCGCCGGCCTGCGGATGCTCGCCGCCGCGGGGGTGATGGCGGCGGTGTCGTATGGCGCCTGGTACGGACTAGATGAGCTTCTGGGGCGCGGGCTCGGAGCCCAGGCGGTCGCGGTGGGACTTTCGGTCATGGCGGGTGTGGCGGTCTACGCCGCGGCGGTGCTGGCGATGGGGGTCGCCGAGGCACGGCAGATAAGGGCGCTGCTGCCGGGGAGGAGGCGGGCCGACAAACCAGCTCCATGAGGGAACGAAGCACGCGCCGGAGTGGCTGGGGCTGCTCGAGCCAGGGGAAGTGACCGCGACGTGCGAGCTTCACTCGGCGGGCCGCACGCCTGAGCTGGCCGTCCAGAGGCGGACGCGTCATCGACGCTGACGGGCCCTTGCACTTCGTCGCTGACCACGGCCGGTCAGAGTCAGCCCGCTGAGTTCCGATCCCCGGACGCGCCCCTGAGGCCCGCGCGCACGAGACCCACCACATCGCTCGGCGCCTTGTCGGGGGAGCCCGCCTCGAACGGCGGCTGGGGGTCGTACTCGATGAACAACTGAACCGCCTGCGCCAGCTCGGCGCCGGCGATCAGCTCGGCGAGCCGGAGTCCCATGTCGATGCCGGCCGACACCCCGGCGGCGGTGATCACCCTGCCTCGCTCGACCACCCGCTCGGCCAGCGGGCGTGCACCGAGCTCGGCCAGCTCGTCGTAGACGAGCCAGTGGGTGGTGGCGTCGGTGTCATCGAGCAGCCCGGCGGCGGCCAACAGCAGCGATCCGGTGCACACCGAGGTCGTGTAGCGAGACGACTCGTGTGCGGTGCGCAACCAGTCGAGCATTCGCTCGTCTTCGAGGAGGGCCCGCGTGCCGGGACCGCCCGGCACCACAACCACATCCGGCCGCGGCACCGCCTCGTAGTGATCCTCTGCGAGCACCGTGAGCATCCCGTTGTCGGTGCGCACCGGCCCCGCGTCGACGGCCAGGAAGCGCACCCTGACCCCCGGCAGAGCCGAGAGGACCTGGTAGGGCCCAATCGCGTCGAGGGCCGTGAAGCGGTCAAAGATGGGGAGGGCGACTTCGACGGCGATGTGTTCGAGGTTATCCCGCCATCACATCGGGGGAACAAGAGTCGCGTGCCCGACGAGAAGATGGACCGCGAGGAGCAGGTGAGGCGGCTGAACGTGGCCCTTCGCCTGCAGCACCGATCCGCGCTCCAGTACACGCTGACGGCGGGCAGCCTCGCCGGCTTGGAGTTCCAGCCGCTGACCGGCGCCCTCGCGCGCTTCGGCGCAGCCGACCTCGAGGATGCCCGCCGGTTGGCCGAGAAGGTGACGGCCCTCGCGGGTGACCCCACCTCCGAGGTAGCCCCGCTGCGCTTCGAGCGCGAGGGCAGTGCGGCCGTCGAGTGGCTGATCGAGGCGGAGACCGAGGCGCTGGAGGCGCTTCAGGCGGCTATCGAGCCGACCGGCCGGGAAGCCGCCTCGGAGGCGGTCGAGCACCGACTCGAGCACATGGTCATGAGAAAGCAGGAGCAGGTTGATCACCTCTTGCGGGCGTCCCGCCCTCGCTCGTGAGGAGGACGGCGCCATCCCGGCGCCGAAAGCCTTGAGGGCTTCCCGCCCTCGCTCCTGAGAAAGACGGCGCCATCCCGGCGCGGGGAGCCCTTGAGGCCCATGCGACCGCCCCGCGCCTAACCTTGTGGATCGTGCCTGCTCCCGCGCAGAACATCCGCAACTTCTCGATCATCGCCCACATCGACCACGGGAAGTCGACGCTGGCGGATCGCATCCTCGAGACCACCGGGGCGGTCGACCCGCGCGACCACCGGCCGCAGCTGCTCGACTCGATGGACCTCGAGCGCGAGCGCGGCATCACGATCAAGGCGCAGGCCGTGCGCGTGGACTACCAGGCGCAGGATGGCCAGACCTACCGCCTCAACCTGATCGACACCCCGGGCCACGTGGACTTCACCTACGAGGTCTCTCGCTCGCTCGCCGCATGCGACGGGGCGCTGCTGGTGGTGGACGCGGCGCAGGGGGTGGAGGCCCAGACGGTCGCGAACACCTACCTGGCGATCGATGCGGGGATCGAGCTGATCCCGGCCCTCAACAAGATCGACCTTCCCGGCGCCTATCCGGACCGGGTGGCGGGTGAGATCGCCGAGCTGCTGGGAGAGCCGGCGGAGGGCATCATCCGCATGTCGGCGAAGACCGGTGAGGGCGTCACCGACCTGCTGGAGGCGATCGTGCGCACGATCCCGCCGCCCCAGGGGGACACCGAGGCGCCGCCGCGAGCCCTGATCTTCGACTCCGAGTTCGACCAGTACCGCGGCGTGATCGCCTACGTCCGCGTGGTGGACGGCGAGCTGCGCAAGCGCGATGCGATCGTGGCGATGCAGACCGGCACGCAGGCGGACATCGACGACATCGGGTTCTTCGGGCCGCGGATGACCCCGGGCGAGTCGCTCAAGGCAGGCGAGGTCGGCTACCTGATCACCGGGATCAAGGACGTCTCGCTGCTGCGGGTGGGCGACACGCTCACCACGCGCGCGAGCGGAGCCGCGGAGCCGCTCCCGGGATACCGCGAGGTGAAGCCGATGGTGTTCTGCGGCCTCTTCCCGGTCGACACGGACCGCTTCCCCGACCTCCGCGACGCCCTCGACAAGCTGGCGCTCAACGACGCCGCGCTTTCCTACGAGCCGGAGACCAGCCAGGCGCTGGGCTTCGGCTTCCGCTGCGGCTTCCTGGGCCTCCTGCACATGGACATCGTCCGCGAGCGCCTCGAACGGGAATACGACCTGTCGCTGCTGGCGACCACGCCGACGGTCGAGTACGAGGTCACGCTCACCGACGGAGGCCACGCCATGGTGCACTCCCCCAGCGACATGCCCGATCGATCGCGGATCGAGGAGATCCGCGAGCCGTACATCCGCGCCACCGTGCTGTGCCCCAAGGAAGCGGTGGGGGCCGTGATGGAGCTTGCGCAGGAGCGGCGCGGCGTGCACGTGGACATGTCCTTCTTCTCCGAGCAGCGGGTCCAGCTGCGCTACGACCTGCCCCTGGCGGAGATCGTCCTGGACTTCTTCGACCAACTGAAGTCCCGCACGAAGGGGTATGCCTCTTTCGACTACGAGCTGATCGGGATGCGGCCGTCAGATCTCGTGAAGCTCGACATCATGCTCGCCGGCGACCAGGTCGACGCGCTTTCCATGGTCGTCCACAAGGACAAGGCCTATACGGCCGGCCGCGGCCTGGCGGAGCGGCTTCGCAAGCAGATCCCCCGCCAGCAGTTCGAGGTGGCGATCCAGGCTGCAATCGGCTCCAAGATCATCGCCCGCGAGTCGGTAAGGCCGATGCGCAAGGACGTGATCGCCAAGTGCTACGGCGGCGACATCACCCGCAAGCGCAAGCTGCTCGAGAAGCAGAAGGAGGGCAAGAAGCGGATGAAGCAGGTGGGCCGGGTGGAGGTGCCCCAGGAGGCGTTCCTCTCGGTGCTCGAGATGGGCGAGAGCGACTAGGGAAGCGTCTGGGCACCCCTCAATCTCTCTTAGGGTCCCTTTAGGACGAAAACGTAGCCTGGCTTCCGTGGCCACCGACATCTCTTCCGAGACGACCCTCGACTCCCTCCAGCTTTTCCTGGACGGCATCGCCAAGACACGGCTGCTGAGCGCAGAGGAGGAGCTCGATCTGGCCAAGCGCATCGAGCGTGGCGACCTAAGCGCCAAGGAGCGGATGACGGAGGCCAACCTGCGCCTCGTCGTCTCGATCGCCAAGCGCTATCGCGGCCAGGGGCTGCCGTTCCTCGATCTCATCCAGGAGGGCACCCTCGGCCTCATCCGCGCGGTCGAGAAGTTCGACTGGCGGCGCGGCTACAAGTTCTCGACGTACGCGACCTGGTGGATCCGGCAGGCGGTCACGCGGGCGATCGCCGACAAGGCGCGGACGATCCGCATCCCGGTGCACATGGTCGAGAATCTGAACAAGGGCGTCCACATCGAGCGCCAGCTCGTCCAGCGCCTCGGCCGGGAGCCGCTGCCGGAGGAGATCGCGGAGGAGCGCGAGATCACGACCGAGGAGGTGCGCGAGATCCTGCGC
>DASZCV010000099.1:0-4568 GCA_035942755.1 Thermoleophilaceae bacterium | reverse complement strand
GCACCAGGGCGTCGCTCACTGCCCGCTGGACCGCGGCTCCCCGCGCCTGGCGATCCTCCAGATCGACCGCCAGCAGGCGTGCACGGCGGGGAGGGACCCACGCGCCCTTGCGCGCCACGAATCGCGGCGCCGCGAGTCCCGAGGTTGCCCCGGCGACGGCCTCCCACACCGTCTGGGCCACGGCGGCCTCTCGGCGGCCGAGGAACACGAGCGTCACGTGGAGGGCCTCGTCGGCGACGGGCCTGAGCTCATCCCGGCCATCTACGGTCGAGTCACGCCAGCGGGCCAGCTCGCGGCGAGCGCCACCGGGCAGGTCGAGTGCCAGGAAGAGCCGCAGGCTCTCGGGCCTGCCGGGAGGGGCCGCTGGGGTCAGATGGGCTCCCGGGCAGGGCCGATCACGCCGACCATGCTCCCATGCGCCGGCCTTAGGGGCCTCTTGTTCCTCGACGGCCCAGCGGACCGCTCAGGCACAAGAGGTCACTCGAACTGCATCCCCGGGCGCCCGCGATGCTGCCGGATCAGGCCGGTGGACCCTCGCCCCGCAGCAGTCGCCGCAGCAGGTGCATGCCGACGGTGGTGGAGCGCTCGCGGATCTCGTTGCGGTCCCCGGGCAGCCACAGGTCGCGCGCGAGGGTGGCGCCTCCCGCATGGAGAGCGCACCAGCAGACGGTGCCCACCGGCTTGTCCTCGGTCCCCCCACCCGGGCCCGCGACACCGGTGATCGCGATCGCCACGTCGGCATCGAAGCGCTCGAGCGCACCTGCCGCCATCGCCTCGGCCACCTGCGCCGACACGGCGCCGTGTGCCTCGATCAGCTCGGGCGACACTCCGAGCAGCGCGACCTTCGCCTCGTTTGCGTACGCCACCGCTCCGCCTGCCACATAGGCGGAGGCCCCCGGGGGCTCGGTGAGGCGCGCGGCCATCAGGCCGCCCGTGCACGACTCCGCGGTGGCCACCGTCCTGCCGGCCAACAGCTCGGCGACCTGCATATCCACGGTCGAGCCGTCCGTCGAGAAGAGCGTTGCCGCGTGACGCTCTGCGATGAAGGTCCTCAGCTGCTCCCATGCGGGCGCGGCACGGGGCTCGTGGCGAACGACCAGCTCCACCTCGCCCCGCCGTAGGCAGGTGGTGATCTCGAGTTGGCCGAAGCCCGTGAGCCGGCCCTCGGCCTCCCGCAGCGTGGCCGCGATCTCCGACTCGGGGATTCCGAAGAGGCGAAGCGTCGCCTGGCTGTACCCGGTGCTGCCCTGTACTGCCGCCCGGAACGCCTCGGTGGCGGTGGCCTGCTCCCACATGGCGTGCAGCTCCCGCGGCGGCCCGGGAAGCACCACGATCGTGGGGCCCGCGCCGTCGCCGGGTGGCACGACCATCCCGGGCGCCGTGCCGGCGGGCTCGATCACGGTGGCCCCCGTGGGAACCAGCGCCTGCTTGCGGTTGGCGGCGCGCACCGCCTCGAAGTCGAGGCTCTCCCATCGCTTCATCAGGGGCTCGAGGATGTCGGCGATGCGCCGCTCGAGCGCCTTGTCCAGCGCGAGCGGGCGACCGGCAAAGCGTGCCACCACCTCCAGGGTCAGGTCGTCGGCGGTGGGCCCGAGGCCTCCGCTCGTGATGACCAGGCCGACGCCCTGGTCGCGCAGGAACCTCAGCTGGGCCTCCATGTCCTGCGGGCGGTCGCCGCAGATGGTGATGTGGGCAAGGTCTATCCCCATCTCCCGGAGCCGATCCGACAGCCACGGGCCGTTGCGGTCTCGCACACGGCCGGTGAGCACCTCCGTTCCCGTGATGACGATCCCCGCCCGCGTGCTCATGCGACCGGCATCACGCGCACGGCCTCGTTCCCGCGGGGATCTCGGTCGCGCCCTTCGGGGTGAGGTCGAAGCCCACGGGGTCGGGGCTCGGGGGGATCGGGACCGGCTTCCCGTTGAGCCGCATCTCCACCGCGCGCTTGCCGAGGTTCACGCGCAGGCGCTCGGCGTGCCTGAAGGTGCGGGCGCCCTCGATGGTGCCCTCGAACACCACCTCCGTGCCCTCCCCTGCGTCGAGGCAGGCATAGGTGGGCACCGAGGGGGCCAGGCGCACGGTGACCCCCTTCGGGGCGGGCGCGGCTCGCCGTGGGCGGGGCCTTCCCCTCGGGCGCGTCTCGGGCCGGGTGGTGGTCCGCGTCGAGTCCGTGGCCGCGCGTTCTGAGGCCGGCTCGTCATTGCTTCCCCCTAACAGCCCGAGGAGGAGCACGAAGGCCACGAGGGCCACGCCCAGGCCCACCGCGACCGCCCCTCTGCCGGGCGGGCCCGGCGCCGTCGCACGCGGCGGGCGGCGCGACACCGCCGGCCGGTTGGCGCCGGAGTTGGCCTCGATCTCCTCGCCCGTGTCGTGGGTCGTGCGGTACTCCTCGACCAGTAGGTGCGGGTCCACGCCGACCACCTCGGCGTAGGTCCGTAGAAAGGTCTTGACGAAGGTGGGCCCCGGGAGCGCGTCCCACTCCTCGTTCTCCAGTGCCCTCAGGTACTTCGCGCGTATCTTCGTCCGTTCCTCGACGTCCGCGATGTCGAGCTGCTGGCGCATGCGCGCTTCTCGGAGCGTTTGACCGATGGGCGGCATGCGGCGGCCTATCATGGCGGACGACCGCCGAGGCCGTGGCTGTCATGGGTCCGCGGGGCCTCGACGCGTTCGCACCTCGTGTGCGGATCGCGTCGGCATCACGTCGCTAGGGCTGCTCCTCGCTCCCGGCCCCCACCCCTGCGCCGGCGATCGGCTCATCGAGCGCCGCCAGCACACGCGAGAGGTCCGCCTCCGTGACGAGTACCTTGCGCGCCTTCGATCCCTCGTAGCCGGAGATCACCCCGCGGCGCTCGAGCATGTCGATCAGGCGGCCCGCACGCGTGTAACCCACCCGCAGGCGCCGCTGCAGCATCGACGTCGAGGCGGTATCCATCTGCACGACGGTACGGATCGCCTCGGCCAGGAGATCGTCCTCGTCGGGGTGGAAGTCGGCGCCGTCGCCGTCGTCGCCCTCCTCGCTCTCGACCGCCTCGAGCAGCTCCTCCCGGATCTCGGGCTCTCCCTGCCGGCGCCAGTGGGCGGTGATGTTCTCGATCTCCTCCTCGGTCACGAACGCCCCCTGGATCCGGTTCAGCTTCGTGCCGCTGCCCGGCCTGAAGAGCATGTCCCCCCTGCCCAGCAGCGACTCGGCGCCGTTCTGGTCGAGGATCACGCGGGAGTCTGTCTGCGACGACACCGCAAAGGCGATCCGGGCCGGCACGTTGGCCTTGATCATGCCGGTGATGATGTCCGCGCTCGGACGCTGCGTGGCGAGCACGAGGTGGATGCCCACCGCCCGCGACTTCTGGGCCAGGCGGATGATCGCGTCCTCGACCTCGCCGGGGGCGCTCATCATCAGGTCGGCGAGCTCGTCGATCACGCACAGGAGGTACGGGAGCGGGCGCTCGCCGTCGCGCACCCGCAGCCGGTTGAGCTCCTCGAGCTTGCGCGTGCGGGCCGCGCTCATCAACGTGTAGCGCTCCTACATCTCGCGGCTCAGGTTCTGTAGCACGTTGGCGGCCAGCCGCTGGCTCGTGACCACCGGCGTGACGAGGTGCGTGATGTGCTCGTAGAGGTTGAGCTCGACCTGCTTTGGGTCCACCAGCACCATGCGCACCTCGTTCGGGGAGGAGCGCATCAGGATCGAGGCGAGCATGGCGTTCACGCACCCCGACTTGCCCGACCCCGTGGTGCCCGCCACGAGCACGTGCGGCTGAGCTGCCAGGTCGATCCCGATGGCCTTGCCGTCGATGTCCTTGCCGAGCCAGACAGTGAGCGGCGACCAGCCCTCCGGGGACTCCTGGGCCACGTCGCCCAGGTGCACCATGTGGCGCACGGTGTTCGGCACCTCCACGCCCACGGCCCGCTTGCCCGGAATCGGGGCGAGGATCCGCACGTCGTCGGCCGCGAGTGCGTAGGCAAGATCGTCACGCATTCCGCCTACCTTGGACATCTTGATGCCCGGCGCGAGCCGCAGCTCGTAGCGGGTCACATGCGGGCCGCCGACGCTTCCCACCACCTTGGCCTCCACGCCGAAGTGCCCGAGCGCCTCCACGAGCTGTGCGCCGACGCGATCGGTCGCGGCCGTGTCCGGCTTCTGGCGGGCCTTCGAGCGCTCGAGGAATGCGGCCCGGGGCAACGAGTAGTGGAGGTCATCCGCCTCGGTGACCCCCGACCGGCGGTTTCCCATCGGAGTGAGCGCCTCCGGGCCGGAGGGGGCCTCCGCGTCGCCGTCCTCCGGGTCCTCGGGCTCCCCCGGGACCGGCGCCTCGCAGACGCCCTCGGCCTCTTCCTCCTCCTCCGCCTCGGGAGCGCGGGGCTCCGGCGGGGCTTGGCTCTCACCGTCTGCACCGAACAGGTCCGGAAAGCGCGCCTCGGCGTCGAGCGCGGGGGCCTCGACATGCGTGGAGTGCACGATCGGCTCGACCCCCGGAGGCTCGGGGGGCCTCGCGTGCTCGGGGGGCTCGTCTTTCCGCCGCGGCGCCTCGGTTCGCCGAAGGACGGCGGTCGGCGCCTGGACGGAGCGCCTC
>DASZCV010000098.1:0-10233 GCA_035942755.1 Thermoleophilaceae bacterium | reverse complement strand
GGCGGTGGGCGCCGCGAGGCCCAGGAGCACGCGGATGGCGGTGGTCTTGCCGGCGCCGTTGGGCCCGAGCAGACCGAAGACGCCGCCCTCCGGCACCTCGAAGGTGAGCTGCTCGATCGCGGAGATCTCGCCAAAGCGCTTGACGAGCCCCTCATAGGCGGCAAGAGGAGCCATCAGATGCGGGTGTAACGGGTCATCCGTGGGTGCGTGCTGTCGCGTCGAGCAGGGGCTCGAGCACGTGAAGCGCGGTCGATGACGCGGCCTGTCGCTCGAGCGTGTCCTCCGGTGACTCGAATGCGGTGATCTCGAGACCGACGAGCTCGCAGTCGGCCGCCACGGCTTCCATCAGGTCGAAGAGCTTCTCCGGCGACAGCCCGCCGGGGGCGGGGAACTGGGCGGGAAAGTCCTCCGGATCGAGCACGTCGAGGTCGATGTGAAGGTAGACCGGCCCCCCGTCGAGCGCGTTCTTCACGGCCACGAGCGTCTCCACCGGGCTCGCTCCGATCACCGTGACCTCGCTCCCCTCGAGGGTCTCCCGCTCGCGTGGGTCGAGCTGACGCACGCCGGCGAGCACTACCCTTCGCGGGTCGGCCGGCTTGGCCCCGAGGCCGGCGTCCCACACGCCGCAGGCCCCAGCCAGCGCCATGCCGCCGAGGTAGCCGCTCTCGGTCGTGGCGGGCGTGTTGAAGTCGCCGTGGGCATCGAGCCAGAGCACGCGGGCATCGGGTCGGTGGCCCAGCACCGTCCCGAGAGTGGTGAGCGCGATCGAGCACTCTGCCGCCAGCAGCACGGGCAGGTTCCCGCCGGACAGTGCGTCGTCGATCTGGCCCCCGCCCTCCAGCAGGCAGCCGCGAGAATCGCTCAGGTCATCGTCGAAGCGTCCCTCGCGGAACTCGCCGGGGGCGCCTATCAGGCGCGGCTCGCATCCGAGCCGCTTTCCCACGAGCAGGCCCAGCTCCTGCGCGCCCCGCACGGCGGCGGGGGTGCGGTCCGAGGTGCGGCAGCGAAGAACGACCAGCGACGGAGTCAGCGGTTCCTCCACTCCGGCTCGCGTCTCTCGAAGAACGCCTTCACGCCTTCGGCTGCGTCCTCCGTGGACAGCGCGAGGGTGAGGTTGTGGCGGAGGTACTCGAGCGCATCCACCAGCGACATGTCCATCTGGCGAAACATCGCGTCCTTTCCGAGGCGCATCATCACCGGGGACTTCCCGGCCAGCCTTGCGGCCCAATCCGACACCGCCGCATCGAAGTCCTCCGCGGGCACCACCTTGTTCACGATCCCCGCCTGGAGCGCCTCCTGGGCGCCCATCCGCTCGCCCAGGAGCAGCATCTCGTTGGTCTTCTTGCGCGGGACGTTGCGGTAGAGGAGAGCCATGATCATGAACGGGAACAGCCCCACGTCGATCTCCGGGGTGCCGAAGGTGACTCCCTCGCGCGCGACGACCAGATCGCAAGCCAGCGCCACGCCCACGGCGCCCGCCAGTACGTGGCCTCCGGCGGCGCAGACCGTCGGCTTGCCGAGCTCGCCGATCATGCGAAAGAGCTGGGGGAAGCCCTCGCTGCCGAAGTGCTTGTGCACCAGCGGGCCCTCTGCGGCGAACCCGGCCAGGTCCCCGCCGGCCGAGAACACGTTCTCATGCGAGGAGGCGAGCACCACGCAACGCACCGCCTCGTCGGCGCGGGCCTGTCCAAGTGCCGCGATCAGCTCGCCGAGGAGCTCGGCCCCGAGCGCGTTGCGCGTGTCGGGATCGTCCAGGGTGATGGTGGCCACGCCCCCGGGGGCCACGTCGTAGACGATCTTCTCGTAGGGCATCGCGCTCGGGTCTACAGCCCGTACTCCTCCAGCAGGTCCAGCCACACCTCGCTGCGGGTGGGGAATGAGGGCACTGCGTGCCAGAGCCGCTCCATGGACACCTCCCCCACCACCGCGATCGTGGCGGCGTGCAGGAAGTCGGCCACCTCGAAGCCCGAGAACGTGGCGCCCACTATCACGCGGCGGTCCTCGTCCACCACGAGTCGCGTGACGCCGGGCGCGTTGCGGCCGTAGAAGCTGGCGCCGGCGTTTCCAGAGGTGTCACGGTCCACCGTCCGCACGTTCAGCCCGGCGGCCCGGGCGCTCTCGGCGGTGTGGCCCACCGCCGCCACCTGCGGGTCCGTGAAGATGACCCGCGGCGAGCGGGCGCCGTCCTCGGTGGCCCGCGCATCACCCCCGAGGATGACCGTGGCGGCCACGCGGCTCTGGTACTTGCCCATGTGCGTGAGCAGCGAGCGGCCGTTGACGTCACCGATCGCGTACAGCCAGTCGCCCGCCACGCCGCTGGCACGCATGCGATCGTCCACCTCGATCGGCTCGCCCGGCTCGAGCCCGACCGTGTCCACCCCGAGATCGTCCGTGTGCGGGCGGCGCCCGATGGCCACGACCAGCTCGTCGGCAACCACAGGAGGGCCCTCCTCCAGCGAGATCGTGACCTCCCCGCCACCTGCACGGCGCACATCCGTGGCCTTCGAGCCCACGCGAACGTCGACGCCCGCCTCTCGCAGTGACTCGGCCACCAGCTCGCTGGCGAACCGCTCCTCGCGCGGGATCAGCCGGTCCAGCGCCTCGAGCAAGGTGACCTGGGCGCCGAGGCTTCGCCACGCTTGCGCCATCTCCACCCCGACGACCCCTCCGCCCAGGATCGCAAGCCTCGCTGGCGCCGCCTGGGCGGTGGTCACCTCCCGGTTGGTCCAGGGCTCTGCCTCCCGCAGTCCCTCGATCGGCGGGATGAGCGCACCGCTTCCGGTGGCCACCACCACCGCCCTCTCCGCCACGAGCAGCTCGTCGCCCGCCCTCACCCTGCGCTCTCCCGCCAGCCGGCCGTGCTCACGTACGAGCTCGATGCCGCGCTTCTCGAGCCAGGGGAGCTGGCTCGAGTCGTCGAGGTCGTGGATGACCTCGTCGCGGCGAGCGAGGACGGCGGGGACATCGAGCTCTGCCGTGACCGCCTCCGCCACCCCCGGGACCCGCCTGGCCTCGGCCAGGAGCTCGGCGGGGCGCAGGAGCGCCTTGGATGGCATGCACGCCCAGAACGCGCACTCACCGCCCACCAGCTCAGGCTCCACGAGGACCACTCGCAGTCCGCCGTCGGCGAGGCGACCGGCGCATGCCTCTCCGGCGGGACCGGCGCCGATCACGATCACGTCGAAGCTGCGCTCGCTCATGCTCTCCTGTCCTGCGCCGGAGCCGGGATCGCCTCATCCTACGGACCGCCGGCCCTAGGACATGGAGCGCGTCAAGGCCGGCTGAGCAGGCGCTCTGCCCGCCTACAGCCAGGCGGCCCGAGAAGAGCGGCGCCGGGCGCTCATCCGCCCGTGCGCAGGAGTGGCTCGAGCCGCTCGGCGTCCCGGGAGACGGTGATGTGGATGGCCGAGGGCTCCCTGACCCAGGCGATCAGGTTGAGGGCTCGCAGACGGTCGAGGGCGAACTGGAACGCCTCTGCCTGAGACCGTGAGCGGTACCTGCGCAGCACGTCGAAGGCATAGCCGGTGGTGTGCAGCGAGTATCCCCGCGTGGCCTCGCGGTTTCGCTTCACCAGCAGCTGCTGGTACTCCTCGTCGCGCACGGTGCTCGTGACCACGAGAGTGCTCCCGGGTCCATCCACGGCCCGGACCATGCGAGCCAGGTACGCCGCGAGCGCGAGGGCCTCGGGGCGAAGCCCGCGATAGAGGCGCGGGTCGCGGTCGAGCCGTTCGGCCAGCTCTCCCATCCGCCGGTCCCGGGCGAGCCCGAGCCGACGAGGAGAATGCGGGAAGGCGCTGATGTCCCCGTCGCGATAGGCCTCCTCGAGCGCCTCGCCATCGTCGAAGGCCTCCGTCTGAGCCGGGGGGTGAAGGACCTCCTCGGAGGAGCCCTTGGCGGCGTGCAGCGCCGCCGTGGAGGCGAGCGCGGCAGGGTCCTCGCGGTACCGGCGCATGATCTCCCGTGCGGCGAGCACACGCCAGAGGTAGGTGGAGGAGTCGTCCCCGAGGGCGGCGAGGCGACGGTGTGGAGCCGGGCGTCCCCTCGGTGAGCTGCCGAAGTAGAGCTCGGCGTAGCTGCGGGGCGGCGACCCCGTGGCGGCGAAGTCACGGATCACGTTCTGGAGGTTGCCCACACCCATGTGGTAGGAGGCCACCGCGAAGTCCGAGCGGCCGAGGCGCTCCCGTGCGAAGGTGAGATAGCGACCGGTGGCCTCGAGCGACTCCACCGGATCGAAGCGCTGATCCACCCTGGCGCGCCGGTCCCGCAGGCGGCGCGCGGCCCTGAGCTCGCCGCGGCGCTCGGCCCGCCTTATGCGGCGGGAGAGCGCGCGCGCCGCTTCCGGGTCCACCCGCATCGAGAGCAGGTTGCGCCCGGTCTCTGCCAGGATCTGCATGAGCCCAACGGCGCCCTCCAGCTTCGGATCGGCCACCGCGTCCGGACGACCGGCGCTCTCGAGGAACACGATCGCCTCGAGGATGTCGGCCTCCGCTCCCGCGTCGGGCGCCACCGCCTCGATCTGCGCCCGGAACACCGCCGTGCGCTCCGCCGTGGCGAGCACGCCGCCGGGGCTCTTCTCGTAGAGCACGTGGCTGAGCCCGGCGGCGGCGCGGCGCTCGAACTCCTCCCGCCGGCTCTCCTCGTAGCGGAACGGATCGGGCACGTTTGGGTCGATCACCGCCGACTCGGGAGACGGCAGGCCGTGCTCGCGGGTGAGGGCCCACGCGGCAGCGCCTGCCCCTAGGAGGACCGACAGGAGGAGGAGCCAGCGAAGGCGCGGCGCGCGAGGCACCGCCTCGACCCTAGCGACGGGCCCGCCGCAGGCAGGACCGGCGAGCGGTCCAGCCGCGGCCTGCGGGCTTCAGCGCCTCAGGCCGCCGGCGCCGGGCTGCCCCCCCGCGCCCGGCGCAGGTAGCCGAACATCTCGCGCAGCAGGTCCCGCTCGGCGAGGGCGGTGGCCAGGATCGCGACCGCCACGAAGGTGCAGAACTCGGCCAGCGCGGTCAGCCCGCTGCGCTCCCCCGACTCGAGCAGTCGCGCGAGCGCCACCACCGCCACGGCCGGCACCGCCGGCAGCAGCGCGCGGGCGGCATGGCGGGCCATCCCGAAGCCGTCGAAGATCCTGGTGAGGAAGTAGGTGCGGCCGACCACCGCGGAGAACCCGTACACCGCCATCCCGACGGCGAAGCCCGACAGGCCCTCGAACGCCAGCAGCGGGATGGCCACCGCCAGGAAGACGGCCGTCGAGAAGGTGGACACCGCCGCGATCGGCTTGGTCTCGCCCCGTGCCCTGAAGAAGGCGTCCCAGTTGAAGCCCACGTGGCTGAACGCCGAGATCAGCCCATAGGCCTGGAGCAGGCCGACCGCCGGCTCCCACTTCTCCCCGAGCACGTGGTCCACCAGATCGGGAGCGAACATGAGCAGCGCGAGCCCGAACGGCACCCCCCAGATCAGCACGAGCCGGTTGGACTTGACGAAGGTCTCGAACAGCAGGGCCGTCTGGTCGCGCACCGCGCAGACGGCCGGGTAGATCGTCTGCGTGACCATCGCGTCCACCTTCTGCGTGAACGCGATGATGGCGCCTCCGAGGGTTATCGCCCCCGCGGCCGCGAGCCCCACCTGCCACTCACCTACCAGGATCGGCGCCTGGACCACCAGGAGACGGTTGACGTTGGCCACAACGAGCGGCCACGAGAAGGTCAGGTAGTCCCGCACCCCCGGCCCCAGCCTCAGCCTCGGCCTGTAGGGGGAGGTCGCGAGCGTCACGAGCGCCGCCGACCAAGTGCCCGCCACCGCACCGACCACGAGGCTCCAGTAGCCCATCCCCGCGATAGCCAGCGCCACGGTGACCGCGAAGCCCACGACCGGGTCGATTGCCTGCAGCGCGCGCTGGCGCACGAACTGCATCCGGCGGTAGTAGATCCAGAGGGGGCTCAGCAGGCCGGCGGCGGGCATGGCCAAGGCCAGCACCAGCCCCGGAGCAAGGACATCGGGCTGGCCGTAGATCACCGCCAGCAGCGGCACGGCGGCCACCATGACCAGCGTGAACGCCAGGTTCACGATCAGGTTGAGCGTGAAGGCACGGTCGAAGGCGAGCTCCTGGTCGACCTCGGTCTGCTGGATGTACTTGTCCCCCACGCCCAGCTCGGAGAGGAACGAGAGCGTCACGATCCCGGCCAGGAGGATGCCCCAGATGCCGTAGTCCTCGGGCGTGAGGAAGGCCGCCACCACGAAGGCCTTCAGCAGTCCGAGGAAGCTCAGCGCGGTGAGGAAGCCCGCGTTGATCAGGGTGCCCCGCGCCGTGTGCTCTCGCAGGGTGCGCTCGCCCAGCGGGATCCGACCGGCGTACAGGTCGCCGCTTCCGTCGTTTGACACCGCGCTCAAGGTAGCACCGGTACCCTGCGCGCCGATGGAGGCCACACCGCTCCAGCAGCCGCCCGCCGGCGCGCGCAACCTCGTGGTGGTGATCCTCGACTCGCTGCGGTGGGACTCGTGGAAAGCCTCGCCCCCGCGCAGCGTGAGCGCGGCGCTCGGCGATGCGGAGCGCCGCTTCAGCTATGCCACCTGGACGGCGCCCTCGCACCTCAACCTCCTGATGGGACTGCTGCCCCACACGAGCCCCGCGCACGTCTACGCCTCCGAGTACTACAAGCAGGACTTCCTGCGCTACAGCGAGCGACTCGGCGTGGCCGACATGGAGTTCAAGCGGCTGCTTCCCTCGATCTTCCTGCCCACCTACCTGCGTCATGCGCTCGGGTACAGGACCCACGCGCGCGTCTCGATGCCCGTGCTCAACAAGTTCACCGTGATCAACCGCGACTTCGAGAGCTATGAGCTGATGCCGAGCCACAACGACATGGCGGCGATGGTCGAGGAGGTGCACTTCGATCAGGCGCGCCCGAGCTTCTGGCTGCTGAACGTGGGCGAGACCCACTACCCGTACGCCAGGCCCGGCGAGGACACCTCGGACCTTCCCCACATCTCCGGCGTGCACGGGGTCTTCAAGAAGCTCGACCAGATCCGCGCGGATGGCGGGGACGCGGCTGAGTTCTTCGACCAGGCGCGGCTGAGGGAGCTCCACGAACGTCAGATCGCCGTGCTCGAGTACCTCGACGGCGTGCTCGAGCGGCTGCTCGCAAAGCTGCCGCGGGACACGTGGCTCATCGTGACCTCCGACCACGGCGAGCTGTTCGGTGAGGAGGGGTACTTCGGCCACGGGCCGATCGCCCACGAGAAGGTGCTCGAGGTGCCGTTCGTCGAGGGCCTGGTGCGCTGAGCTGGGGCGGGGCCCGGCGAGCGGGCCACCGTCACATGTAGCCCAACAGCTTCATCTGGCGCTCGAGCTCCGCCAGCTCCTCCGGGGAGGCATCCGGCGCCTCCGGCGCGGCACCGGCGGGCGCCGCGGCGGTCCGGGTGAGCTCCGCCTCGCCGATCGCGGCGCGGAGGTGGTCGAAGTCGCCGCCCGCCGCCGATGAGCCGAGCGGCGACTCCTCGAGCGGATCGGCTTCCAGGTCGTAGAGCAGCTCGCTGCCGTTGCGCAGCACTACCTTGCGAGCACCGTCGCAGGCGCTCGTGAGCACCGCGGTCAGCCGCTCGAGGCCCTCCTCGCCCAGGTCGAGGTCGCGGACGAACCGCTGCACGCGCGGATGGTCGGCCGGGCCCGGAGGATCGAACTGGGCCACGGGTACCGACGCGGTCTGCCCGTACGGGTGCTCCTCGAGCTCGACCGCTTCGGCCACCATCCGCGGCAAGTCGCCGAGGCTGAACGGCCGGGCCTCCTCGGGGGCCCTCGGGCCGGCGGCGATGAACGGCACGTGGATCAGCCGCTCGTCCAGCGAGAAGGCATGCCCGAAGAGCCGGTTCTCGCCGAGGTTCTCCCCGTGGTCGGAGGTCACGATCACGAGCGTCTCCTCCAGCAGGCCGCGGGCGTCGACGGACTCGAGCAGGCGCCCCAGCCAGTCGTCGGCGTAGGCCACCGAGCGCCCGTAGAGGTGTCGCATGCGCGCGAGTGCGGAGTCGGATATCTCCCAGCGGCCACCGCAGGTCTTGCACACGCCGTAGAAGGACTGGTGCTCCCGCGCGTCGTCTCCGGCGCGGATGCGGTCGAGCGTACCCAGGTCGTTCCAGGGTCGGGGCGGCAGATAGGGCGAATGGCACTCCACCAGGTTCACGAACCAGAAGAAGGGACGCTCGCGCTCTTGCGCCACCCAGCCGCGCAGAACGTCCAGGGCCCGGGCGGCTCCGTCGTCGTTCACGGAGCGCAGGCCCTCGCGTGCCCACCCGAGCCGCTGGCGGGCACCGCTCTTTCCCGCCACCTGCATCGCCATCTGGTGGCGAGGCTCGATGTACTCGAAGCGCTCGAACCCGATGTCGAAGCCGCAGTGGGGCGACACCCACAGGTTGGCGCTCACCGCGCGGGTCTCATAGCCCCCGGCCCGCAGCACCTCCGGCAGCATCCGGTCCCTGACCGCCTCGAGTCGCGGGCGGGCGCTCTGCGGGGTCTCCTCAGGGGGCTGGGTCAGCCCGAGGGCGCGCGGCATGAGGCCCGTGAACATCGACGCGTGAGCCGGAAGGGTCCAGGAGGCGGTCGAGTACGCATGCGGCAGCGCCCTCCCCCTGCGCGCCAGGTCTGTCACTGCCGGGCTCGACCCGATCGGCGCCCCGTAGGGCTCGAAGGCGTCCGCCCGCGCGGTGTCGAGCACGATGCAGAGGACGTTGGGGGCCACCCGGCGCGCCGCTCAGCCGGGCGGCGTCCAGCGGGTCCGCGAAGGCGCGCTACGTCGCGCCGCGCCAAGCCGCGTAGCGCTCGCCGACACGCTACGCCGCATAGCGCTGGGCGGCGCGGGCGCGGGCCTTGGCCGCCTCGACCTCGCGGTCCTTGGGCGGAGCCGACGACACGAGCTCGCTCAGCAGCCGGGAGGATGCCCCGGCCACCGCCTCGACGGCGCGCTCGAAGGCGGCCTCGTTGGCCTTCGAGGGCTTGGTGGCACCGCTGATCTTGCGGACGTACTGGACTGCCGCCGCCCGGATCTCATCCTCCGTGGCGGGGGGGTCGAAATTGTGGAGGGTACGAATGTTTCGGCACATGCCGAAAGGTTAACCGGCGGGTCAGGGGCGCCGGCTCGAGCCGCTGCCCTCCAGAGCCCCTGGGCCGCATCGTCATCATGCCGCGCTCACCTAGTCACCCAAAGGAGAATCAGTGGGAGTTCTGGACGGAAAGGCAGCGATCGTCACCGGATCCGCGCGAGGCATCGGCCGCGCCACCGCCGATCTGCTCGTGGAGCACGGCGCGAGGGTCCTGATCAACGACCTCGACGGCGACGTCGCCCAGGAGGCGGCCGCGGAGATCGGCGGTGAGACGGCCACCTTCGCCGGCGATCTCACCAAGGAGGGCATCCCGGAGAGGCTGATCGAGACGGCCGTCGAGTCCTTCGGGCAGATCGACATCCTGGTCAACAACGCCGGCTACACCTGGGACGGGCCGGTGCACAAGATGTCCGACGAGCAGTTCCAGGCCATGCTCGACATCCACAACGTCGTGCCCTTCCGCGTGCTGCGAGCCGCCGCGCCGCATCTGCGCGAGCCGGCAAAGAAGGAGCGCGACGAGGGCGTCGAGGTGTTTCGCAAGGTGGTGAACGTCTCGTCGGTGTCCGGCACCATGGGCAACGCCGGACAGGCCAACTACGCCTCGGGCAAGTCCGGCGTCGTGGGGTTGACCAAGACCGTGGCCAAGGAGTGGGGTCAGTTCAAGATCAATGTGAACGCGGTGGCCTTCGGCTTCGTGGAGACGCGCCTCACGGCCGCCAAGGAGAACGCGGAGGCCTTCGACAAGGACGGCCAGAAGATCGAGCTGGGGATCCCCGAGCAGCTGCGCCAGGTGGCCTCGATGCTGATCCCCCTCGGCCGTCCGGCCACGCCCCAGGAGGCGGCCGGCGGCGTCTTCTTCCTGTGCTCGCCGTGGTCGAACTACGTGCACGGCCAGGTGCTGAACGTGACCGGCGGGCAGTTCACGGGAATGACGAGCTAGGAGAATCCCGGGGGGCTCGCGCCTCCCGGAACCCCCAGCGCGTTGCTGGTCTCCGCCGGCTCCGGCCAGGCTCCTCCGGCGCAAGGGCTCAGGCTGCGGCTAGCGACCCCTGGCCCCTGCGGGGCCACGGTCGCCCGGGCCGTCCCTCGGAGCGCGAGCCGCGCGGGCAGACCAGTTGTTCCCGAGCACTCGAGGGAGTTGTTCAGGAA
>DASZCV010000097.1:0-13496 GCA_035942755.1 Thermoleophilaceae bacterium | reverse complement strand
GCCGAGGCGGAGCTGGTGCCGTGGCCGCCGGCCACCATCTCGGATATCCACGAGGCGTACGACCGCGCCGCGCGCGACGACCTCCTCGTGGCTCGCCTCTGCTGGGGCGACCCCGCGCTCTACGGCGGGGTGCGCGCCGAGGCGCGCGAGGCCAGGACGCGCGGACTTCCGGTCGAGGTGGTCCCCGGCGTGAGCTCCCTGGGCGCTGCGGCCGCCGCCCTGTGCACCGAGCTCACCCAGGCGCCCTCCGACCCGCCGCCGCTGATCCTCGCCGCGCCACGAGACGATCCGCCTCCCACCCAGCGGATCAGGGAACTGGCCTCGCATGGCGCCACAATGGCTCTCTTCATGGCCGGCAAACGAGGTGAGCAGCTCCAGGCCGAGCTACTCGCGGGCGGTTTCCCTCCCGACACGCCCTGCGCCGTGGCCCATCGCGTGACCTGGCCGGACGAGGTGGTCCTGACCTGCCGCCTGGCGCGGCTCGCGGAGACGATGAATGACTCCAAGCTCGAGCGTCACACGATGGTGCTGGTCGGCCCGGCGCTGGAGGATGACCACGCCGCGGCCTGAGCGGCCCCTGCAAGCTGGCCACCTCCCTCACCATGGGGCGTGAAGAAATCAAGCTCCTCGGCGGCCTGGGGACGGCGCGCCGATTCCAGATCAAATCGGTCCTAGCAGCGGGTCACTCCCGCGACGGCGTTGTCCCGCTTGACGCGCTCGATCTGCTTCCCATGGGCGTCGTAGGCGATCAGCTCGACCGCTCCCGGGTCGCGAGCACCGGTCTGTCTGCAGGCAGGGATACCCCGCTCGGGGTCAGCTGGTGACCCGGGGCGGTAGCCGGAAAAGGACGGCGGCAGGAAAGCGTCATCACGATCGGGCCGGGGGACCAGCCGAGCGTCGCGGTCGATGTGGGGGGCACCGGCCACTTCGTCCGCTACCTCGACGGCACTCCGGAGTCGACGATCTACTGCAGCCTTGCGCGCGGCGGCTCCGCGTGCGGCGGACAGAAGGTGTTCACGGGCGGCCTGCCTGGATCCAACTTCGCGTTCGGGCGGCCGCACGTCTTCCTACCGGCTCCCAACGAGGTGATCGTGTATTACGCGCGGCAGGGGAGCACAACCGCAAGCGAGCGGTACATCAACCGGTCGACCAACAGCGGCGTGGACTTCGGCCCCCAGCAGCTGATCGGAGCGCCCTTCTACAATCCCGACGAGGCCGTCTTCGGGCCGGGCAACAGCATCACCTCGATCAGCGAGGTCACGACCGCCGGGGCGCACGTGCACAACTCCGACTTCGCTGCGCCGGTTGAGGGCGACGAGGCGGATCTCGGGGACATCAGCGCGGAGGCGGCGATCGGAATCGACGCCGGGCGCCCGGTCGCGGTCTTCGTCGACCAGTCGGCGGCTCCGCGGATCTTCTCGCGCGCCTACGACGGGTCCGGCTCGATCAACAGCGAATCCAATTGGACGGCGCCGGCCTTGATCCAGTCGACGGGCGGCCTTCCGGAGGTCGCTCTCGCCGGGGGCCCCAAGGGCCTCTTCCTGGTCTACGAGGATCCATCGAGCGCTGCCGATCGGGTGCTTGCGAGGAAGCTCGACCCCGCCACCAACGCGTTTGGGCCGGCCACTCTGGTCGCGAGCCCGGGGGACGTCACGGACCTGCACGCGACCCAGGACCCCGGTGGCCGCCTACACGTGGTGTGGGACGACAACGCGATCTCACGGCTGCGCTGGAGCTTCTCGGACGACGGTGTGAGCTGGAGTCCGGCGGCGACGGTGAACATAGGATCCGACTACCGGGATGTGCGCGTCTCGGCGGCGGCCGATCACCGCGGCTTCGTGACCTGGGAGAGCGGCAGCGCCGTCGTGGCGACGGCGCTCGAGGCGATCCCCGACAACCTCGGCGGTGGCCCCGGGCCCGGAGGTCCCGACACCGCAAAGCCGATAGTCGGCAACCTCGGCATCAGCGATTCCACGCTGGCGCCCGGCCAGAGCGCGAGGTTCAGCTTCACGACGAACGAGGCGGGCGCCGCGGTCCTGACGATCGAGAAGCGGGTCAAAGGGCTGAAGCTCAGGAGCAAGGGCAGGCTGCGTTGCCTCGTGCACACGAAGGCGAGGCTGCGCAAGCTGCGCAGCTCGCTTAGCAGAAAGGCGACCGGCCGGAAGCTGGCCGCGCTGCTGAGGAAGCGCCGCTGCAATACCTACAAGGCCGTCGGCCGCATCCGTCAGGTGGTGAGGCCAGGCGCGAACGAGATCGTCTTCACCGGCAGGCTCGCCGGTCGCAGGCTCAGCGCGGGCAGCTATCGGGCGCGCCTGACGGTGAGGGATGCGGCAGGCAACGTCTCGCGCACGGAGACGGCGACGTTCAAGGTGATCCGCAAGAAGAACCGCCGGGGTGGTTGAGGAGGAAAGGTCGGGTCGGCGACACGGAGCGAGAGCTTCTACCGTGAGATGTCCCTCTCGGCGGGACCGACTGAGCCGACCATGACCGATGCGGATCGTGTCAGTGATCGCGTGGGAGGACGCAGCGCATGTGCAGGAAGTACGGTCGCTTGGCGGCCTTTGTGAGCCTCGGCGCTGCGGCAACGGCGGCCGCCGTAGGCCTCGGCTCCTGGAGCTGCTCAATGAGAAACCCGGCGCCGGCGAGAGCGCGCGCGTAGGCCTCGAGCGGTCGGTCGAAGCTCTCGAAGGTCATCGACAGCCCGCCATGCTCGAGCTGATCGGCAAATCGGTGCTCCTCGAAGTAGTGATCAAGCGCTGCTGGCGAGCGGTTCAGCGGGTGCACGATCGCCAGGCACAGCCGTCCCCCCGCCTCCAGCACTCGCGCTAACTCCCCGACCGCACCCAGCAGGTCATCCACGTCATGCAGCGACATGTAAGCGATCGCCAGATCGAACCTCCGCGCCTCCCATGGCAGCGCGGCAGCGTCACCGCAGACGAGCTCGTCATATCCACCCGCCTCGCGCGCCAGCTCAACCAGGGTGCGAGAGCTGTCGATCCCCGTCACGCGATGCCCATGGTCGTGTAGCCGGCGGCCCACTCGACCCTCGCCGCAGCCGACATCGAGCGTCCTTCGCCCCGGGGGTGGCAGCAGGTCCTGAAAAGCCGGCCAATTGAGCCGCTCGTGATAGACATCGTGCCCGGGAACGCGCGCCCACCTCGCCCAGTCGCCGGCGTGGCGTTCCCACGCCTCACTCAGAGAGTTGAAGCTCTCCCCCATGCCCGAGATCTTGCCGCAACGGCCCGCCAGCTTCCGCTTCGCCGCGGTCGGCATCGAGGCGCTCGTCTGGCTCACCGACATCGCCGGGCTCTCCGCGAGGAGGCCGTCGAACTCATGTGCTGGTACGCGCGGGCGCTGCTGCGCTCAGCGCTTGCAGAACAGGCCACGGACGTGCGCCCGGGAAAGGGTGCTCCGAGCAGCCAACCCTGACGGCGACGCCTCTGATCAGGCCGCTTTGGGCGCCCGGTCAAACCACCGCGCTGCTCAGGCGGCACGGTGGCCGGCTCTCGCCGCGTACCGGCTCCAGGGGTCCGGGTGGTCTGGTTCGTTTGGCGACCTGGCCTGCGTCCGCCCTTCCGCCTCGGTTTCCTGCATGTAGCGCAGCACCGCCAACACGCGCCGGTGGTCCTCGGGGGCGGCGGGCAACTCAAGCTTCTTGAAGATCGCGCGCACATGGCTCTCGACGGTTTTCGGGCTGAGGCGCAGCGCCACGTGGATCGCGTGGTTGGTACGCCCCTCTGCCATCAGTGTCAGGATCTCTCGCTCGCGCCCGCTGAGGAAGTCAAGCGGCTCCGGCCGGCTGCGAGCGCTACGCAGACGCTCGAGCACAGCCCGGTCTACGAAAGTGCCGCCGCCCGCGACGACGCTCACCGCGCGTACGAGCGTTGCCACGTCAGGAAGCGGCGCCTTGAGCATGTAGCCGACGCGGGCCGGTCGGCGGCCGATGAGCCTCACCGCGAGGGCAGGATCGAAACGTCCCGAGAGCACGAGTATCCCTACCCCGGGACGGCTGAGCTTCGCCACGCCGGCCAGCCCCGCCTCGTGGCCGCCGGTGGGAATCGGGATGCCCACTAGCGCGACGTCGGCGCCGGTTGTCCCTATCGCTGCGCGCAGCGCGGCCGCGTTGCCGACCTTGCCCACGACTCTCATGCCTTCCCGCTCCAGCACCGCGGTGAGGCCTTCGCGCCAGAGCGGGGAATCGTCAGCGACGAGGAGCTCCGTCACGCTACACCCCTGCGGTTGCGGCACGAGGCCGATCGGGTGCTGGGGAAGTGCGCATAGAACGTGCCAAGAGAGCGTCGAAGAGACGATGCGCACCCCCCGGAGGTGACGTCAAGCAATCTCAGGGAAAACCTCGGGGTGCCCGGGGGCGGCGCCCCTACTGCAGTGGGCCGACCGATCTGGCGCTGAGCCACCTGGTTGAGTTACTGTCCACCCGTGGGCGGGGTAGCTTCATCTACGAAGCGTCGGGGTCGTGCGGGCGACCAACTCATAGATCGCGAGTTCGAGTTGGGGGAGCTCGTCGACCGGCTTGGGCGGGCTCGAAAGGGGGATGGCGGCACGGTTGTCGTCGAGGGCGCGGCGGGAATCGGAAAGACCCGGCTCCTTGACGCCACATGTGAGCTGGCCCGTCAGGGCGGCTTCACGGTGTTGAGGGCGAGGGCCTCCGAGCTCGAGCGCGGATTCCCTTTCGGCGTCGTGCGCCAGTTGCTGGCGCGGACAGTTCGGGCCGATGGCGGCGGCGAGCTGTATGCCGGGGCCGCAGCACTTGCCCGAACGGTTCTCGAGCCGTCCTCTGGGTCGGCGCCGGCACCGGGCTACCCGGTGCTCCACGGGCTCTACTGGCTGGTGGCAAACCTCGCCGAGCACGAGCCGGTTGTCCTCGCGGTCGACGATCTGCATTGGGCCGACTCGGAGTCGCTTCAGCTGATGGCGTTTCTGGCCGGGCGCCTCGAGGGCGTCGGCGCTCTCCTGCTGCTCACGACGAGAGCGGTCGGTGGCGAGGAGGCTCCAAACGTGGTCACCACTCTCTCGCGGGAGCTGCACACACGTGTTATCCCGCTCGAGCCGCTCGGCCCTGAGGCGGCCTTGCGGCTGGTCGCCTCGATTCTCGGCGGCCCGGTTGCCCAAGGGCTGGGCGAGGCCTGCCACCGAGCGGCCGGCGGAAACCCCTTTCTGCTCCGCGAGCTGGCTGCTGAGCTTTGCAAGGGAGAGGGCCGCAGGACAGACCCCGCGTCGATTCGTAGTCTTGCGCCGCCGGCGATCGTGCGGGCAGTGCTCGCCCGGCTCGACCGCCTGCCGCAAGGCGCACGGGCGCTTGCCGAGGCCACGGCCATACTCGGGGATGGGATCGAGCTACGCCAGGCGGCCGCCTTCGCGGGTCTCGAAGCGGATGGCGGACCGCTCGCGGACGCGCTCGACGAGGCGGGCATCCTGGCCCCCGGACGACCGCTGCGCTTTGCCCACCCGCTTCTGCGCTCGGCCGTCGAAGGGACATTGCGCACGGGGGAGCTTGCGGCGGCACACGCACGCGCCGCGGCCCTCATGGCCGAGGAAGGCGCCGACTCCGAGGCGGTCGCATCGCACCTGCTAGTGACCGAGCCCGGTGAGGACGACTGGACGTTGAGGGCACTACGGGAAGCCTCCTGCGCCGCGTCCGCTCGGGCAGCACCGGCGAGTGCGGCGGCATACTTGCGCCGAGCGCTGCGCGAGCGCTGCGGTTCCGAGCGGCGGGCAGAGCTGCTGCTCGAGCTTGGCCTTGCGGCCGGCGCCGCGGGTGAGGCAGACGGACTGCGAAGCCTACGTGAGGCCGCGGCTCTCGCCCGCACGCCTGAGCTTCGGGTGCGCGTGGCGTTCGCGCTGGCGCCGGCCCTTGCATGGAATGGCCGTTCCGCGGAGGCGGCGGACCTGGTCAACGAGACCATGGAATCTCTGGGTGATGCCGGCGAGGCCCTTCGGGAGCTACGGCTGCTGATCGGGGTCCTGTCGGTCGAGGGTCGGCGTACGACGGTCGACGAGGTCAAGCGCGCGATCCCGCTCGCACGAGAGCTTCGCGAACGGGCTCCCCGGCTCTTGTTGGTGGCTGCGGCGCACGAGCTGGCGATGTCGGTCGGGACTGCCGCAGAGGCGAATGACCTCGCGGACCTGGCGCTCCGGGACGGAAACCTTCTAAATGAGTACCCGGGCGATTCGCCCTTTCTGGGTTTTGCCATAGCGCCCTACGACTTGACCGGCCGCTTCGCCGAGGCTGAGTGGCTGGTAGGGCAAGGCATAGCCGACGCGCGGGCTCGTGGCGCGGCCGCGGCTGCGGGCCTCCTCCTGATCCAACGCGGCTGCGTGCGCATGTTCCAGGGCAAGCTCGACGCTGCGGAGTCCGACGCCCGGCAGGGCCTCAAGCTGCCCCGCGAGGAACGCGACTTTCTCACTCCCCTCGCCGTCGGCGTTCTAATGGAAGTCGAGCTGGGCCGCGGGCGGATCGATGAGGCAGCGCGCGTAGCGGAGTTGCTTCCGCCGGATCTCCGCGAGCCGGGGTCTGGTCCCGCTCAGGTCTGGCGGATGGCGTCCACGGAGCTGTGCCTTGCCCAAGGTCGCCTCCGGGATGCGCTCGCTCACCTGGAAGCGGCCGAGGCGTGGGAGCGTGACTGGGGTGGCCACAACGGCGTGTGGTGCGCGTGGCGCCCACGAGCTGCCCGCGCCTACGCGGCACTCGGAGACCAGGAACAAGCTGACGCGCTATCGATGACCGCGGTTGACGCTGCTCGCCGCTTCGGCGCCCCGCACTTCATGGGCGTAGCGCTTTGCGCGCGCGCCGCGGTCGTTGAGGAAGAACGCATCACGCTCCTCGAGGAGGCCGTAGAGTGGCTGCGAGGAAACGACTCGTGTCTCCTCTACGCGGAGACGCTGGCGGCGCTTGGGGCCGCGTGGCGAGCGACGGGCGATGTCGAGGCCGCTCGCGCTGCGCTCGAGGAGGCGTTGGCGCTCGCCCAGGAGCTCGGGGCGGGTGGGGTCGAGCGACGTGCGCTCACCGAACTGGTCGAGGCTGGTGGGAGGCCACGACGGGCCCCCACCGCTGGTCCCGCATCGCTCACGCCGGCTGAGAGCGAGACGGTCGACCTGGCCGCCCAGGGCCTCAAGAACCGGGAGATCGCCCAGGCGCAATTCGTAACGGCGAAGACCGTAGAGACGCACCTTTCGAGCGCCTACCGCAAGCTCGGGATTCGCTCCCGGGCGCAGCTCGCCGGTGCCCTCGCCGCCGTCGAAGGGTGAGGGAGGGGCACGGGGTGGCAGCCCTATCTGCCGAGACACATGAAAAGCGGTCGAGGCAACCGAGTCTCATCATGGTTCAGGTTGCTGCACCCGTCAGACCTGCGCGCGCGCCTCGCCGGCCTTCAGCAGCCGCTCACGTAGCCGGCTCTCCTCGTCCGGCGAGGGGTCGAAGCCGGACACGTCTGGTAGCGCGTCGAGCGCCTCCAGCCCGAAGAGCTTCTGGAACAGCTCGGTCGTGCGGTAGAGCACCGCCCCGAATCGGGACCGGCCCGATTCCTCGATCAGTCCGCGCTCGAGCAGGGTGCCGACGGCCGACTCCGAGGACACCCCGCGCACCCGCGCGACCTCGGGACGCGAGACGGGCTGGAGGTAGGCCACGATCGCGAGGCACTCGGCCTGCGCGGGCGTGAGCGGCGGCGTGCGGGGTCTTGACAGCAACCGGCGTGCCGCCTTCTCGGCAACTGGGTCCGTGGCGAGGGTGAACCCCCCGGCCACCTCCCTCAGCACCACCCCGCGGTAACCCTCCGCGTAGTGCTCGCGCAGACGGGCGAGCGACTCGATGACCTCCGCCTCCGAGGATTCGCACGCATCGGCGAGCCGGTCGAGGGACACCGGCTCGGCCGACAGGAAGAGCAGCGCCTCGACCACCCGCGCGAGCTCGTTCAACCCTCCACCGCCCGCGCAGAGGGCCCACAGGCCCGTACCGTGATCTTGCCGAAGGCCTCGGGCTGCTCCCACTCCGCCTCACCCGCCTTGTAGAGCTCGAGCAGCGCGAAGAGGGTGACCGCCTCGGTCAGGCGGTCAGCACCCTTCACCGCCTCGTCGAAGACGAAGCTGCTCCGGCGGCCGAGCAACGAGCGCAGGTGGGAGAGCCTCTGCTCGATCGACACCTGTGGCCGCGCTATGTGCTCGAGCTCGAGCCGCGGCGGAGTGCGCAGCAGCGATCCGATCGCCTCCCCCAGCAGCGCCGGGTCATACACCGGCTCGGCCAGGTCAACCGAGACCCGCCGCAGCGGCGGAGGCAGCGGAGCCGCGCGGTAGCGAAACCCGCCCTCCTGCTCGAGCCGGCTGCGCAGATACGCCGCCGCCGACTTGTAACGGCTGTACTCGAGCATGCGCGCCAGCAGCTCGTCCGCGGCCTCGCCCGGCTCGGGGCCCTCTCGCTCCCCCTGCTCGCCGGGCAGCATGAGCCGCGACTTGAGCTCGAGCAGCGCTGCGATCAGCACGAGGAACTCGGTGGCGGCCTCGAGGTCGAGCTCGCCCGCACGCTCCAGGTGGTCTATGTAGGCGAGCACCACGTCCGCGAGCTGCACCTCGAGCAGGTCGACCTCCTCCCGCAGGACGAGGGTGAGGAGCAGGTCGAAGGGTCCCTGGAAGACCTCGAGGTCCATCTCGAGCTCGAGGGGGGCGGGCATGGACATCGCGTGAAGCCTACGCGGGCGGCCCGACGCCCATGGCGTGGCGCACGTCGACCAGCGTCTCCGAGGAGAGCGAGCGGGCTCTGTCCGCACCCCCGCCGAGGACGGCCTCGAGTGCACCCTCGTCGGGACGGAGCTCGAGGTAGCGCTCGCGGACCGGGCGCAGGAAGTCCACCACCGCCTCGGCCACGGCGTCCTTGAAGGACCCGTAGCGCTGCCCCTCGAACTCGCGCTCGACCGCCTCCGGCGACGCGCCGCGGATGACGGCGAGGATGTCGATCAGGTTGGTGATGCCGGGCTTGTCCGGGCCGCGGCGCACCTCCGCACCGGAATCGGTGACCGCGCTCTTGACCTTCTTGACGATCGCCTTCTCCTCGTCGTCCACGAAGATCAGCCCGCGCTCCTCGCTGCCGGTGGTGGACATCTTGCGCTGCGGCTCCTGCAGATCCATGATGCGCGCGCCCACGGAGGGGATCCGGTGCTCCGGCACCACGAGGACCTCCCCGTAGGCCGTGTTGAAGCGCTCGGCGATATCGCGCATGAGCTCCACGTGCTGGCGCTGGTCATCCCCCACGGGCACCTCGTGCGCGCGGTAGGCCAGCACGTCGGCGGCTTGCAGCACCGGGTAGAGGAAGAGGCCGGCGGACACCAGCTCCCGCTGCCCTGCCGACTTCTCCTTGAACTGGGTCATCCGGTTGAGGTCCCCGTGCGCGGTCACCGACGACAACAGCCAGGTGAGCTCGGTGTGCTCGTGGACGTCGCTCTGGCGAAAGAGGATCGAGCGGTCGGGGTCGAGTCCGGATGCCATCAGCATGGCGAGCGTGTCGTACACGAGGGAGCGCAGCCGGGCAGGTTCGTAGGGGACCGTGATCGCGTGCAGGTCAACCACGCAGAGGATCGCCGGATCGCCGCGCTCCTGACCCTCCAGGTAGCCCCGGACCGCTCCGATGTGGTTGCCGAGATGCTTGCGGCCGGTGGGCTGGATGCCGCTGAAGATGCGCACGGCGGCGCAGTCTAGGGGGAGGAGGGGGATTACACGGCTGAGATGTGGGCTCCTCCGCCGGCGCGCCAGAGGCCCCCCGCACGCGCCCTACACCGCGGGGGCCCTGCCGGCCGCGGGCCTGGCAAAGGCCTCTCGCACGCGAAGCGCCAGCGCCAGGCAGAACGCCAGCCACAGCACCAGCATCGGCACGTCGAAGGCCCGCGCCGCGATCCAGCTTCCGAGCAGCCCTGCGTAGGTCACGACCACCGGCGCCAGTGCGACCGCCTGGACAGCGGCAGCAGCCACCACCCCGCCGTCGAGCAGGAGAAAGGACAGGCCCCATACGAAGTAATTCAGGTAGAAGCCGGTGGCGAAGACGTAGGCGGCAAGCCACACGATCACGGCGGCGCGCGTGGGCGCGGGCCGGGCACGCCACATCACGAGCGCCACGCCGGCAAGCCACGCCGCGTTCCAGGCGGTGGCGTGGTCGAGCAGGGCCTCGACCACGGGGTTGGAGGCCACCGTGGAGATCAGCCCGATGCCTCCCGCGGTGCCGCGCGGCGGGTACTCGAGCGCGCGGATGACCGCCTCCGAGTCGTGCAGGAGATACGGGGCGAGCAGGGCGAGCGGCACGGCCGCCGCGGCTCCGATCAGCGCGGCGGCCTCCCCCTTTGACCGCGCCGAGGGCAGGAGCGCCAGCAACATGAGGCCCGGCACCGTCTTGATGGCGATCCCAAGCCCCAGCAGGGCGCCGGCCGCAAGTCCTCGCCGCGGCCCGCCCGCATCCCAGAGTGCGACGGCGGCCACGGCCGGCAGCATCGCCACCGAGTCGATCTGGCCGTGATACCCGGAGATGGCGATGAAGGCGGGTCCCAGCAGCACCAGCCCCGCGCCTGCCAGGCGCTTCTTCTCATCCGCCCCCCGCCGTCCCAGGTGGGCCTGCACGATCCACGCAATCCCCACGTCCGCGGCCATCGCCGGCACGTTCACGAGACCATGGAACGCGAGGCCGGTGAGGTCCGAGAGCGCGTCGGCCGCGGCGATCCAGAGAAAGTACGCCGGCGGATATGGCCAGCGAAACTCGCCCACGCCGGCGTACACGTCGAGCGGACTCTGCGCAAGCGACTCCCTCACCATGGCAAACGAGCCCTGGTCGTAGGGCTGGCCGTAGAACGCGAAGGCCAGCAACAGCCGGGCCGCGAGGCCCGCGGCCACCATCGCCCAGAGCAGGCGGGCGCCCCTCGCGCTCATGCCGGCAGGGTCAGATGGCGCCGGTGGCGCCTGCCGGGTTCTCGGCGGCGCGCCGAGGGTCACCCGGGTTCTGCTGGGCGTCCCCCTCCACGGCGGCGGAGGGCTGGCGCACCACCGGCCGCTTGGCCGCGCCGGCCTCGTCCAGGCGGCGCACCGGTGTCGTATACGGCGCGTTCCGCGCCACCTCTGGATCCTCTTCGGCCTCCTCCAGGATCGAGCGCACGACACCGGCGAAGTGGTCGAGGCGCTCCCTGGGCTCGGTTTCGGTGGGCTCGATCATGAGCGCCTCCTCCACCAGCAGGGGGAAGTAGACGGTCGGCGGGTGCACGCCGTGGTCGAGCATGCGCTTTGCGATGTCGAGCGTCCTGATACCGAGCTTGTCGCGCGCACCTCTGCCCGAGAGCACGAACTCGTGCATGCAGAGACGATCGAACGCGATCGGCAGGAACTCGGCCACGCCCGGCTCCGCAAGCCGTGCGCGCAGGTAGTTGGCGTTCAGGACCGCGGTCTCCGAGGTCTCCCTGAGGCCGTCACCACCGAGCGAGCAGATGTAGGCGTACGAGCGCACGAAGACCCCGAAGTTGCCCTGAAAGCCCCGCAGCCTGCCGATAGAGCTCGGCCGGTCGTACTCGAGCCCGAAGCGGGGCCGCCCGCCGGCGCGGCCGTTTCCGTCGTGGGCGTCGCCCTCGCCTTCGGCCGCCACGCGCACCACCTGCGGACGCGGCAGGTATGGCTCGATGCGGTCGGACACCGCGATCGGCCCCGCCCCCGGGCCGCCCCCGCCGTGGGGCTGGGTGAAGGTCTTGTGCAGGTTGTAATGGACGATGTCGAACCCCATGTCGCCCGGGCGGGAGATGCCCATGACGGCGTTCAGGTTGGCACCGTCGTAGTAGAGCGTGGCGCCCGCGCCGTGGACGATCGCGGCAATCTCCTCGATGTTGCGATCGAAGAGGCCGAGCGTGTTGGGGTTGGTGAGCATGAGGCATGCCACGTCGTCGGTTGCCTTCCCGCGCAGGTCCGCGATGTCCACGCCGCCGTGCTCGTCGGTGCCCACCTTGACCACCTCGTAGCCCGCCATCGTCACGGTGGCCGGGTTGGTCCCGTGCGCGGTGTCGGGCGTGAGCACCTTATGGCGCCGCTCGCCGCGGTCGTCGTGGTAGGCGCGCGTGAGCAGCAGACCGGCGAGCTCCCCGTGTGAGCCGGCGCTCGGCTGAAGCGACACGTGCGGCAGGCCCGCGATCTCGGCGAGCGCGCCCTGCAGGTTCCACATCAGCTCGAGTGCGCCCTGCGCGTACTGCGGGTCCTGGAGCGGGTGAAGCCGGGCATGCCCGGGCAGGGCGGCAACGCGCTCGTGGAGCTTGGGGTTGTACTTCATCGTGCACGAGCCGAGCGGGTAGAAGCCGGTGTCGAGGTCGAAGTTCTTCTTCGACAGGCCGTTGAAATGGCGCACGATCTCGGGCTCCGAGACCTCGGGCAGATCCGCCGGCCGGGTCCTCCGGGCGGACGCGGGAAGGATCTCCTCGATCGGCACGTCCGGCACGTCGAGTGCGGGCGCGGTGAAGGCGCGCCGGCCCTCCACCGAGCGCTCGTAGATCGTGACCGTCTCCTCGCCCGCGCGGGGATCGAGCGCGGCCATCAGGCGGCCACCTCCTCGCGCAGCGAGCTGGTCAGGGCGGCAAGCCGGTCGATGTCGGCGCGGGTGCGCCTTTCCGTGATCGCCACGAGCAATCCGTCTTCGTACTCGGGATAGGTGCCGCGCAGCGGGTATCCCGGGTTGATCCCCTCGGCACGCGCGCGCTCCAGGAGGCGGTCCAGGTCCGGCACCCGCACCGCGAACTCGCGCACCACCGGTCCGGGGTTGATCGCATCGAGTCCGAGTGCGCCGCGTGCGTAGTGGGTTCGCTTTGCCATCAGCTCACCGAGCTCTACGAGGCCCCGCTTGCCGAGCCAGGAGAGATAGATGACCCCGGCGAGCGCGTTGAGCGCCTGGGAGGTGCAGATGTTGTGGGTGGCCTTCTCGCGCCGGATGTGCTGCTCGCGGGTCTGGAGCGTGAGCACGAAGCCGCGCCTGCCGTCCATGTCGCGCGTCTCGCCCGCGATGCGACCGGGCATCTTGCGGATGAAGCGCTCGTCCGCGGCGAAGAAGCCGAAGGACGGCCCGCCGAAGTCGAGCCGGTTTCCGAGCGTCTGACCCTCTCCGACGCAGATGTCGGCGCCAAGCTCCCCCGGGGGCTTGAGGATCCCGAGCGCGAGCGGGTCGGCGGCCACCACGAAGAGGGCGCCGGTGCGCTTGGCGGCCTCGCCGACGGTCCCGAGCTCCTCCACGGTGCCGAGGAAGTTGGGCTGCTGCACGAAGACGGCGGCGGTGTCGTCGTCCACGGCCGCGGCGAGCGCCTCCACGTCGGTCGCGCCGGTCTCGTCGAGCGACGTCTCCACCAGCTCGGTGCCGAACCCGATCCCATAGGTGGCGAGCGCCGCGCGCGAGTGCGGGTGCAGGCCGCGCGAGGCCACGAACCTCGTCCGCCCGTTCTCGAGCTTCGCGAGGTAGCCCGCGCTCGCGACCGAGGACGGGCCCTCGT
>DASZCV010000096.1:0-1828 GCA_035942755.1 Thermoleophilaceae bacterium | reverse complement strand
GCGTAGAAGCGCCTGTTGAACGCCTCGTCGCTCGTCATCTGGGCATAGCCCTCCACGTCCTGGCGGATCTCGAGTGCGGACACCGGGCGGCGCTCGGCCATCAGGAACGAGATCAGCGACAGCTGGCGGATGAGCTTCTCGGTGTCCTTGGCCATGACGGGCCAGGATACGCAGCGGGGGAAGGTGACCGCGCGGGATTACCCCGCTATTTGCGGGGCGGCTACGCCGCTTCGCGAGCCGCGTCGCTCCCGCGGGGGGCGAAATACGCCGAGCCGGAGAGCGCGCGGTCGAAGCCCGTCCAGCATTCGCCGTCGGCGAGCCCCTTCTCGAGGCGGTCGAAGCTCCCGAGCGTTCCGCCCAGGTTGTCGATCATGTGAACGAGCGTGGCCTCCCGCGTGCAGGGCACGACGGGACTCCCGTGCTCGAGCTTTCCGTGATGGCTGAGCACGATGTGCAGAACGGCCTGAGCGGTGTCCTCGGGGAAACCCTCGATGTCCTCGATCGTGCGGCGCACGCGGAAGTAGCCGAGAGGGATCTCACCCTGAAGCTTGCCGGCGTCCGAGAGCTCGATCGCGCCGCCGGTCTGCTCGTAGGCCTCGATCTTTCCGATGTCGTGAAGCAGCGCGCCCGTGACCGCCACGTCGCGGTCGATGCCGGGAAAGGTGGCCGCCATGGCGCTCACGCCCTGGGCCCCCGACAGCGAGTGCTCGAGCAGCCCGTGGCGGTATGCCTGGTGGTAGACCTTTGCGGCGGGGGCACGGCGCCAGCGCTGTCCGGTCGGCGTCTCCGTGCCGAGCAGCCGGTCGAGGAGCTCGCGCAGGCAGGGACGCTGGACCGTCCCGATCACTTCCTCGAGGCCGGCCACCATCTGCTCCAGGGGCACCGGCGGGCCCTCGCACAGCTCGGCGGGGTCGAACTCCTCGTCACCCGCCACGCGCACCGCGCGCACCGTGATAGAGGCGCCGTAGCGAGGGTCGGTGCAGAAGCGGCCTGCCACGCGCATCGCGATCCCCGGACGCGCGATGCCCGCGACCTCGTCCACCCCGTCCCAAACCACTGCCTCCACGGCTCCGGTCGCGTCGCCGAGCTGCAGCTTGAGAAAGGAGGCGCCGTTCTTCTTCTGACGCCGCGAGAGCGCCCGGACCTCGAAGACCGAATCGACGGCCTGACCGTCCACCAGGTCTCGCACGAACTCCTTCGTGCCGATCAGCATTGGCTGCTCCATGGGCCGATTGAAAGTAGAGGTGGTTTCGGACGGGATCGTCGAACCGGGATGAGGCTCCTGTGCCGTACCTTCCATTGGGATGAGGTCGTCCGGCTGCCCGCGGGCCTGACATGCCTGCTGCGCTGGTGGCAGGAGGCACCGGTGCGCTGGGCGGCGCCGTGGTGTCCGAGCTCGTGGGTTCAGGGTGGGCGGTGACCGTGGTTGGTCGCCACGCCGGTGGGGAGGAGGGCATCGCGTCGGTGAAGGCCGACCTGCTCTATCCGGCGGCGGCCCGGATGGCGGTGGAGGGAGTCGAGGACCTGCGGGCGGTGGTCAACCTGGTCGGCGGCTTCGCGTCTGGCCCGAAGGTCGAGGGCGTCGATCTCGCCGAGTTCGAGCGCATGCTGCGCCTGAACCTGGTTCCGGCTTTCAACCTCGCCCGCGCGGCGATGCCCAGGCTTGCAGCCGCGCAGGGCGGCGGCTTCGTGTGCGTGTCCGCCAGGGCGGCGGTGCGGCCGTTTCCCGGGGCCGCCGGCGACATCACGGCAAAGGCCGGCTTGCTGGCGCTAGTGCAGGCCCTCGACGCCGAGTATGGCGCTGCCGGAGTGCGCTCCAACGCAGTCC
>DASZCV010000095.1:0-3321 GCA_035942755.1 Thermoleophilaceae bacterium | reverse complement strand
GTCCGAAGAAGCCGAGGTCTGCGTCGGGCGTCTCGGCCGCGCCTTCGACGGACGCGGTCACCGTGCCGCCAGTGGCGGTGATGAGCCCGACCTCGTAGGCCTGCCCCTCGATCCATGGGTAGTCGACCGTGACCTTTCCGGAGCCAAGCCGCCCGATCTCGTCGTCTGACTGGCGGAAGGCGGCGAAGCCGTCGTTCACCGTGACCTGTCGGACCGCAACCGGATCCGGCCCGTCATTGCGCAGCGTGACCTCGATCTGGCCGGGGCGCAGCTTCGTGCTCTCGACCGAGAGCTCCTCCGCCGGGACCCCGTTGCGCTCGAGCCCCGGTGCGCCGAGCCCGACGAAGAGGCCGATCGCCGCGCCGAGCACGAGCAGCGGAAGCAGCCCGGCGAGCCAGCCGGGCAGCCTGCCGGCGGCGGTGCCGGGAGCGGCGGCCTGCCCCGACTCCATCAGTCGCCAGCTCCGCTTCGAGCTCGCATGAGCCGCGGGGACCGAGGAGACCACGGAAGCAGAGTCGAAGCCCTGCCGGGGAAAGGCGAGACCCGATGACGCAGGTACCGGACGGTCATCGCGGCTCAGACGACCTCGAAGAAGCCCATCCAGCCAAGATCGGCGAACTCGGACACGTGCGCGTGGAACATGTACTTGCCGGTGTAGGGGAAGCGCAGCTCGGCGATCCCCCGCTCTCCCTGGCCCATCACCACCGTGTCCGTGAAGTCGCGCGGCTCGAGCTTGGTGCCCGTGGGGTAGTAGTCGAAGAAGTTGGCGTGGACGTGGAAGGAGTTCAGGAGGTCGAACTCGAGCGTGTTCACCACGTACATACGCACGAGCTCTCCGCGCTTGACCCGGATCGGACGGTCGTGGTAGGCGAACGCCACCGTGTTCACCGCGTAGACCTCGTTAGCGCGGTCGAAGTTGGTGTCGAAGCCGTTCATCACCATCACGAGCTCCTCGGCCTTCGGGCGCCCCTTCTTGGGGTCGATGATGAATGCGCCGTAGAGGCCCTTGGCGATGTGCTCGGCGAGCGGCGTGGAGTGGCAGTGGTAGAGGTGCAATCCGAACGGGGAAGCGTCGAACTCGTAGGTGAACGAGCCGCCCGGCTCGATGTTGCCGCGGCCCACCCCCGGGATCCCGTCATGGATGTCGCGGTGGATGCCGTGAAAGTGCATCGTGTGCGGATGACTCGACCCGTTCACGAAGTTGATTCGCAGCCGCTCCCCCTCCCTCGCGCGTAGCGTGGGACCGGGCACCCTGCCGTTGTAGGTCCAGGCCGCGAACTTGACGCCCGGGGCCACCTCGATCTCCTTGTCCTCGGCCTCGATGTCCCATTCGCGGACGGTGCGCCCCCTCACCCGCCTGACCTTGCCCTCGTCGAAGTCACGCAGGATCTCGGCTGGGTCGAAGCCGTTGGCCGCGGGATCGACCCTTCCGACGGTGCCACGATGGGCGGCGCCCTTGTGAGCTGCCGGCGTTGCTCCCTCGCCCGCCCGGTGGCCGCCGTGGCCGCCGGCGGCGCGCGCGCGAGCGTCATGTACGCCCGCGTGAGGCACGAGCTCGTGGAGCACCGGGAGCGCCGCGGCGCCCGCGGCGCCACCGAGCAGCCGTCGCCGCGAGAGTTTGTGTTTGCTGAACTCAGACATCTAGGGACTTGAAGGATAGATTAGCCATGCCTAAAGGCATCCTACGCGGGCGGCGTAGAATCGGATGCACATGATCGCCACGACGGACTATGAGTTGCTCACCGATAGCGTCGGCCTGGTCCCGCGCGGGGGGCGGGCGGTGCTGGCCCTCGAGGGGTCCGAGGCGGCCGAGTTCCTACAGGGGCAGGTCACCAACGACATCGAGGCGCTCGCGCCCGGCAGCGGCTGCTACGCCGCCCTGCTCAACCACAAGGGCAAGCTGCGGGCGGACATGCGGGTGCTGCGACTCGCCCCGGACCGCCTGCAGCTGGACACCGACGCTGCCGCAGGCCCGGTGCTCCAGCACACCTTCAAGACGTACAGCCTCGGCCGCGACGTGCGCTCGAGGGACCTCACCGGCGAGCGGCAGGTGCTCTCCTTGATCGGCCCCGATGCCCGCGCCGCCGTGGAGTCTCCGCCGCCCGCGCGTGAGCACGCCTTCAGCGAGCGGCCCCACTGGCTCCAGGTGACAACCGACCTCGGCGTCGACCTGGTGGTCGAGTCGAGCGCCGCAGCGGGCCTCATCGACGCGCTCGGCGTCCCCCTGGCCTCGGAGGAGGCGGCAGAATGCGTGCGGATCGAGACGGGGCGCCCGCGGCTCGGCTTCGACATGGACGACAGCACGATTCCGCAGGAGGCCGCGCTCAACGACCGCGCGGTCAGCTTCACCAAGGGCTGCTACGTCGGACAGGAGACCGTTGCGCGGCTGCATTACAAGGGCAAGCCCAATCGGCACCTGCGCGGACTGCGTCTGAGCGAGCCGGCCGAGAGAGGCGATCCAGTGGAGATCGAGGGCAAGCAGGTGGGCAAGCTCGGCTCCGCCTGCGTGTCACCGACCTTCGGACCGATCGCGCTGGCACTCCTCAGGCGGGAGGCCTCCCCTGGTGACGAGGTGCTGGTGGGGCCCTCCAAGGTCTCCGCACGGGTGGTGGACCTGCCCTTCGCGCGCAGCTAGCGGCACCCGCGCAGCACCCCGTACAAGCGTCCAGCCCGGGTTAGGAGCCCGATTCATTCGGATAGGGTCAGGGCCCGAGGGATGACTCTTACCGGGCAGAAGCGTGTCTCGAAGGCCCGGCTTCTGATCGCCGTTGTCTTGGCGAGCGGAGGAGTCGGTTGCGGCGAGGACTTCGAGAACGAGCGTCGCAGCCCCGTCCCGCTGGAGCTGACCGGCGTGATCCAGCCGCGGGGGGTCACGGTCTCCCCCGCCGAGGTCGGCGCCGGGCCCATCTCCATCACGATCTCGAACCAGACCGACCTGGCGCATACCGTGACGCTCGAGGGCGATTCCGTCCGTGAGGAGGTGGGGCCGATCAACCCGCAGGACACCGCCACGATCCAGAAGACCGTCACGCAGGGCACCTACGAGGTGCGCGCCAACCCGGACCGGCCCGGAGGGGGCCGGATCATGCCAGGAGAGCTCAGAGTCGGGCCGCCGCGAGAGGCCTCGAACGAGCGGCTCCTGCTTCCGTAGGGCCACCTCCGGTCGAACAGGTTCCGGTCGACCTGATAGAGAGGGGACGGCTCAACCCGAGAGCTCGAGTGAGTTCACGAGCGCCTGCGCCTGGCCCAGACGCGGGCCGGCGGCAGCGCGGGCAACGAACACCTGGAGCAGGTAGGTGCGCCGCCGCCCCTTCGCCGTCG
>DASZCV010000094.1:0-3696 GCA_035942755.1 Thermoleophilaceae bacterium | reverse complement strand
GGTGGGGGGCTATGACCTGGACGACGCGGTGGCCGCCTGGCTGCGAAGCACCCATGGCCTCGCGATCGGGGAGACCACCGCGGAACGCGTCAAGCTCGAGGTCGGCAGCGTCGCACCCGACGCCTCCGAGGCCCGCACCGAGGTGAGGGGCCGGGACCCCGTGTCCGGGCTCCCCCGGGAGGTCGCCGTGACCAGCGAGGAGATGCGCCGCGCGCTCGAGGACTCGGTTACCGAGATCGTGGTCGAGGTGAGGGCGGCGCTCGAGGACACCCCGCCCGAGCTGGCCTCCGACATCCCGCAGCGAGGAATCGTGCTGGCCGGCGGGGGCGCGCTCCTCAGAGGCCTCGGCGAGAGGCTCGAGGAGGAGACCAGCGTGCCCGTCAGGCTCACCGAGTCCCCCCTCACCTGCGTCGCCGTCGGGGCGGGCATGGCACTGGACGAGATCGATCTGCTGGAGCGCACGACGCCGGGGTATTGAGGGAGGGGGTTTGGCCCCCCTTCACCATCGCCCCACCGCGATGTCGAATGCCCTCTCTGCCAGCGCTGGGACTCCTTCGTCGAGGCTCGCCAGGAAGGTGTCGTCACTGGCGCCTTCGATGAAGCGCTTGTAGTTGCCCTCCATGAAGATTGCGGCCTTCCACAAGGCGAGCGCCTGGTACCAGTTCAGTGAGCGCATCGAGCGCCCCGAGGCCTCCTCGTAGCGCGCGATCAACTCGTCGCGTGTCGGGAAGCCCTTCTGGCAGGTCACGGACGACAGGGAGCGGAACATCGTGTCGGCGGGATCTCCCGGCTCCGCCCACGTCACGGTGAGATACGCGACGTCGGCCAGGGGGTCGCCAATCGTGGCCAGCTCCCAGTCGAAGACAGCCAGCAGCCGGGCCGGCGAGTCGCTCGTCATCATCACATTGCCCAGGCGGTAGTCCCCATGGACGATCGTCGCCGGTGGCGACCGCGGCATGTTGTCCGCCAGCCAGTCGCGCACCGCCTTGACGCTCGTCAGTTCGCGCGTCTTGTTGTGCTCCCAGAGTGCGCCGAAGCGGCGAAGCTGGCGCTCGAGGTAGCCGGTCGGCTTGCCGAAGCCCTCGAGCCCGGCCGTCCTCCAGTCGACTTCGTGGACCTCCACGAGCGCATCCACTAGCTCGCGCCCGACACGGGCGCGGTCCTCCGCGTTGTCGAGGGCAGGCGGCAGCTCGCTGGTGATGACTGCCCCTTCCACCTGCTCCATCACGTAGAAGGGCACCCCGAGCACAGACTCGTCCGCACAGGCGGCAAGGACGCGCGGGGCTCGGGCGGAGGTGCTCTCGAGCGCTGAGAGCAGTCGCGCCTCGCGCACCATGTCGTGCGCGGACGGAGGAAGGGGTGGCCGCGGCGGCCGGCGCAGCACGAACCGTGACGTTCCACGGCGGAGCAGGAACGTGACGTTCGAGTGCCCCTCTCCGATCCGCTCGAACTCGAGGCGCCCCGACCCAAGTCCCTGCGCGTCCAGGTAGGCCTCGAGGGGCTCCCGCGCGATGAGCGGCGACTCGTTCAACCTTCCGAGGGCAAAGAGCTGCCAGGGGGTCAATAACCCTGGATCTGGTCGACGTGGCGGACGTTGGCCACATCGTCCTGCTCATCGCTAGGCGCGCCCTCGAACCAGCCGTCAAGGATCTCTGTGAGCAGCGCCTCGCTCGTGGCGCGCAGCGACAGCGCCAGCACGTTGGCGTCGTTCCAGCGCCGCGCCCCGCGCGCGGTCTCGGCGTCCTGACAGAGGGCCGCCCGCACGCCGGGGACCTTGTTCGCGGCGATGGAGGCGCCCGTGCCGGTCCAGCAGCACACCACGCCCTGGTCGGCCTCCCCGCTTGCCACCTCGCGCGCCGCCGCCTCGCTCGCCCAAGCCCAATCAGGGCGCTCCTCCGGGTTGAGGGCGCCGTGGTAGACGACCTCGTGCCCGCGCCGCCGGAGCTCGGTCAGCAGGCTCTCCGCCACGCCCGTCACCTCGTCGGCTGCAACAGAGATGCGCATGAGGCCAGGGTATCCGCGCGGCTCAGCGGGCGCCCGGTTGCGCGCCGCGTAGCCTCTGTGGGGTGCCTGAGCTACCGGAGGTGGAGATCACTGCCCGCCGCGTCACGCGCGCATGTGCGGGTGCGCGCGTAGAGTCGGCGATGGCGCCCGGCATGGTCACGATGAAGACGTTCGACCCCCCGCTCGACGCGCTCGCCGGGAGCACGCTTGCCGAGGTGGGCCGCCGCGGGAAGCTGTTCCTCCTGCGGTTCGGTGAGCTGACGCTGGTTGTCCATCTGATGTCGGCCGGCCGCCTCCAGGCGTGGGAGAAGAGGGCGTCGCTGCGGGACCGTGCCTCACGCCTGCTGATCAGGCTCGAGGACGGCCGCGAGCTGCGGCTCAGGGAGTTCGGCACCCAGCAGCGCGCCTGGGGAAAGCTCCTTCGCACGGATGAGGTGGCGGGAGACGAGGCCGTGTCCACGCTCGGGCCGGAGGCATGGCCGGCGCCACGTGCCGAGGAGCTGGCAGCGCGGATCGACCAGCCGCGCCATCTGCACCCCCTCCTCCGGGACCAGCGCACCCTTGCCGGCATCGGACGCTCATGGGTGGACGAGGTGCTGTGGACGGCGCGGCTGTCCCCGTTTCGCAAGGGATCGGAGCTCGACGGGGAGGAGGTGGAGCGGCTGCGCGAGGCCATGGACGCCCGCCTCGGCGCGGCGCTCGAGCATTACGAGCGAGTGATCGGGGACACCGTGCCGGACAAGTTGCCGATGCCGCTCGAGGTGCACCGGCGAAGCGGCGAGCCGTGCCCTCGCTGTGGCACCCGCATCGAGGCGATTCACTTCAAGGACTACGTGCTGTGCTACTGCCCGGAGGAGCAGACGGGGGGGCGCGTCCTGAAGGACCGCCGTCTCTCGCGTCTTCTCAAGTAGCGGCGACTTCGTATCGTTGGGCGAGTGCCCCGAAGCGCCGCACTGGGTGAGTCCTTTCGGTCGTTCTTCGACGCCGTCGACCAGTTCTTCGCGAGCATCGCGGACGTCCGGCTCGGATCGCTCGTGCTCGGGCTACTGCTCTTCGGCGTCTACCTGACCCTTCGGGCACGGGCCTCCTTCAACATCCTGCGCGCCGCCTACCCGGCGGAGCGCTTCGACTTCCGCGAGATCTGGGGGGCCTACTTCGCGGGCTACGGCTTCAACGCCGTCGTCCCGGCCCGGGGCGGGGACGTGGTGCGCCTCTTCCTCACGAAGACCTCGGTGCCCCGGTCGAGCTACCCGGCGGTAGGGGCGAGCTTCGTGGTCGAGGCGGTGTTCGACGCCGCGATGGGCGTCTTCATCCTTACCTTCGCCTTCACCCAGGGAGTCTTTCCCAAGCCTCCGGACCTTGCCAAGCTGAACGCGTTCGACCTCTCATACCTGGCCTCACATCCACGCTTTGCGCTGTTCCTGATCACGGCGCTCGGGGTGGCTGTGATGGTGGGCTTCGCCCTCCTGTCCGTGCGCGTGAAGGCCTTCTGGGCCCGCGTACGGCAGGGACTGACGATCCTCTTCGACCGCGAGCGCTACCTGCGTGAGGTGTTCGCCGTGCAGCTCTGATGGTGGTTCTTCCGCTTAGCCGCTTTCTGGTTCCTGCTCGAGGCCTTCAACGTGGGCGGCTCGGTCAAGAACGTCCTGCTGGTGCTCGGGGTGAACGCCGTGGCCGCCGCCGTCCCGCTCA